>JBDSRT010000194.1:0-9241 GCA_039929165.1 Ginsengibacter sp. | reverse complement strand
GGAACATTATATGAATTACCAGGACGTAGAGGTATTGGTATAGACGCAGCAACCGGGGAAATGCGTTTATGTATGAAAGGCTGGGCTGTAGCAGCTTTCATACCGCCTGCTTTTACAGGCCTTTATTTATCAGCTTATGAAACTTTACCTGACGCACCTTTGTTGCCTTTATTTTGCTACACGGCTGCAGGCTGGCATAATGAGAAATTTTATGTTCCTGCTTTAAGAATTGAACAGGATATCCGGCAGGAAAGTGAAGGTTTTAATGAAGCAAAAATCAAAGATGGCGTTTCAAGTTTTTTGAAAGCTTACCCATATAACAGGCTTGTAAAACATCTTGCCAATAATTGTTGTCTTACTTATCATTGTCCTGCTTCCCGTAATTATTTTAGTGGAAGATGGGAGTGCCCGGTGCCAACATCTCCGGCATGTAATGCAAATTGTATTGGTTGCATTTCCTTTCAACCACAACAGGAAGCTATAACATCAACGCAAGACAGGCTTACATTTAAGCCAACTACTGAAGAAATCATAGAGTACACTATACCTCATCTTGAAACAGCACCATATCCTATAGTTAGTTTTGGGCAGGGTTGTGAAGGCGAGCCATTATTAATGTGGGAAACGATAAGAGCATCCATAATTGAAATAAGAAAACATACGTCTAAAGGCAGTATCAACATTAACACGAATGGCTCAAAACCCGAGGCAGTAGAAGCCCTGTGCAAGGCAGGCCTTAATAGTATTCGTGTTAGTACAAACTCATTGCGTCCAGAAATTTATCTGCCTTATTACAGGCCAAACAACTATACGTTTGAAGATATAATTGAGAGTCTTTCAATAGTCACCAGGTACGGCGGATGGACGAGTATAAATTATTTTGTTTTTCCAGGCATGACGGATTCTGTTGCTGAATATGAAGCCTTACGGGATGTAATTATCAAAACGGGTTTGAAGATGATCCAATGGCGAAATTTTAATATTGATCCCGATTGGTATCTCGGCAAAATTGGCGTTGCAGAAACAGGCGAAATATTAGGCATCAAACAAATGATGTCTTTGTTACGGGAAGAATTTCCCAATCTGAAATTTGGCTACTTTAATCCATCAATGGAAAGGATAAGAGGGAATTTTGAAATGGATTTTGCCCATTAATTACTTCATATTATCTCTGATATACTTAACCCAGGTCGTTATAAAAAACGCATTATTAGCGTTGCTCAATTTTGCATCACATAAATGCATTGTTGTTTTAGAACCATCAACGTTTGTAGACATTACAATATCCATACGCTCTTCTTCTGCAAGCGGAACTCTTATCCCTTTAAAAGAAGTAGCCCCTGCATCAACAAGATAAGTCTCAGGCTTTTTTGCAGTTTTAGTTTGCAACAACTTTAAAACTTTCTCAACCTCATCTATAAACTTCGCTCTACTGGCGTATTCTATCGGGAAGTAACCATCTATTTTATCCTGCGTTGTAAATTTGTTAGTATACTTTAATGGAAGCGTTATCTTTTTATCTATCAGTAAAAGCTTTTGAGCCGAAAGAATTGAGAATGATAAAACAAATAGCAGTAGTAAAATTGGTTTCATAATGTAAAGTTATTTATACTCTCCAAATATTTCCCGCAAACAATCAGCTATTTCGCCAAGCGTACAAAAGCATTCAACAGCAGTTATAACATGTGGCATCAAATTATCATTTGACCTAGCTGCGTTTCTTATAGCTTTCAATGAGTCATCTACCAATAATTGATCCCGGTTCTCTTTAAGTTCTTTAAGCTTATTAATCTGTATATCTCTTATGTTATCATTGATTTTAAAAGGTTCAACTTTAAATTTTTCCGTAGTTGTAAACCTGTTGACACCGACGATTATTTTTTCGCCGGATTCTACCTGTTGCTGATGGTCATAGGCACTTTTGGCAATTTCATTTTGCACGAAGCCTTGTTCAATTGCTGCGACGCTTCCGCCCATATCATCTATCTTTTTGATGATCTCTAAAGATTTTTCTTCAAGTGCTGCGGTGAGGTTTTCAATAAAATAACTTCCCGCCAACGGATCAACAGTATCGGTGACCCCACTTTCAAAAGCCACAATTTGTTGCGTACGCAAAGCAGTTGAAGCTGCTGCTTCTGTTGGCAAACTCAAGGCTTCATCATAGCCATTTGTATGCAGACTTTGTGTTCCTCCAAGCACGGCAGCTAATGTTTGCAATGTTACCCTGCTGATGTTATTGTGTGGCTGCTGCCCGGTAAGCGTACTGCCGCCGGTCTGTGTATGAAACCGCAGCATTTGTGCTTTAAGATCTGTTGCACCGGCATCCCTCATTATAACTGCCCATAGCTTCCTGGCTGCGCGAAATTTTGCAATCTCTTCAAACAAATTATTATGCGCATTGAAAAAGAAGGATAGACGTTTACCAAAAATATTTATATCCAGACCCCTGGCTTTAGCGGCTTCAACATAAGCCTTACCATTACTAAGTGTAAAAGCAATTTCCTGCGCAGCTGTGCTGCCAGCTTCTCTTATATGATAGCCTGAAATAGATATAGTGTTCCATTTTGGAAGATTGCTGCTGCACCATTCAAACACGTCGGTGATGATACGCATAGATGCTTTCGGTGGATAGATATAAGTGCCTCTTGCTGCATATTCTTTTAAAATATCATTTTGGATCGTCCCATTTATCCGGGAAAGATCAGCACCTTGTTGTTTTGCAAGCGCTACGTAAAAAGCCAACAAAATAAACCCAGTGGCATTAATAGTCATTGAAGTAGAAATATCCTGGAGCTTAATATCCAGAAACAATTCCTGCATGTCAACCAGGCTGTCAATGGCCACGCCAACTTTACCAACTTCACCTTCTGACAATGAATGATCGCTGTTATAACCAATTTGTGTGGGAAGATCGAAAGCTACACTTAAACCCATAACGCCTTGCGATAACAAATAATGATATCGACGGTTGCTTTCTTCGGCAGTGCTAAAGCCGGCATACTGCCGCATTGTCCATAGCTTACCTCTATACATATCAGCCTGAACGCCTCGTAAAAAGGGAAAGTCGCCGGGGAGTTGTTGTTCTAAAGATGACGGAAGATCATCAGCGGTATATACTTTTTTAATTTCAATTCCGCTATCAGTAAATCTTTTGTCCGCCTGCGTCATGATATAATATTAGACCTGAACTGATCATAAGAGATCAGGTTACATAAGTTTCTTCGCCTCAAAATTGAGTGCTTCCAAAACTACATTATGCAAAGAAGCTCTTGAATTATTAATCAGGTAATCAATAACATGTTTGTTAAGATCCATACCTGTGGCCTGGTGTGGCAATGTAGTAGCCAGTTGATTTACTATGTAAATATTTTGTTCTTTGAGATTATTTACTGCACGCCATGCTTCCGGCGAAACATATACCTGCTGACTGATATTGTATTCATATTCAGTTTTTATGGCTTCGATCAAAGCTCCCTGCATTTGTCTTGACGATAAACCGGCATTTGGCACTCTTGCGATAAGGTTTGGTAAAGAAATTCTTTCAGACAAAAGTGTAAGTCTTTCGTAAGCCTGTAACTGTAGCTTGATGGTTTCATTATTAATGCCTGTTCTATCCTTAATATCTGTCTTCATCGAGCTGAATTCAGTGATAAGCCAGATGGTTAATAAGAAATTTACAGCTAGTAAAACAATAACAATGGTCTCAAACGGGGTCATAGCTAAATTTGACGCAAAAATAAAGATTCCGAAGGCAAAGCTTTGTAAATTTGCAATTGGTTAAGAGTAATTAATTTGAATTAAAACGCATTCAGTACCACTTTATTCTGCTAAAAAATATTTCACATGCAAACTATTATAGATAATGCACCGGTAAGTTTTACGCCTGAAGCCCTTGACGAAATAAGAAGGTTAATAAATGAGGCTTCTTTCGATGGATCAAAGTTTTTAAGAGTTGGTGTAAAAGGTGGCGGTTGTTCAGGTATGACTTATGTTCTCGGTTTTGATGATAAGGCTGAAAAAGATGTGCAATATGAAATAGACGGCGTTCCGTTCGTTGTAAATCCTTCTCATGAAATGTATCTTACAGGCATGCAAATCAATTGGGCTGGCGGGTTAAACTCCAGGGGTTTTACATTTGATAATCCAAATGCGTCTAAAACCTGTGGCTGCGGAACAAGCTTTGCTGTTTAGTTACATTCCCAGGTTTTGATACACTTCCGGCACGAGTTCTTTGTCTGGCGTAAGTATCAGTAGTTTATCACCTTTTTCTACAACAGTTGAACCGCCGGGCCGGATATACTTTTCATTACGTCTTATTAAAACAATAAAGGCTTTCTTGGGAAATTCAAGGTTCACTATCGGCTTACCTATTGCCGGGCTTGTGTCAGGTAATATCACTTCAAGTAAGTCGGAATCTAATGAATCACTTAGCTCGATATCCAACGCAGATCTACGTTTTATTTTTTTTGGAACGATTACCCTCAACCACTTTGCCACTATAGCTAATGTTGTACCCTGCAGTAATACAGATGTTGTAGATATAAAAAATACAAGATTAAAAATGATACCGGCCTTATCAATGTGCGCTAATAAAGGATAGGTTGCGAACACTATGGGGACAGCACCACGAAGACCTACCCAGGATATGAAAAGTTTTTCCCGAATTTTTATATGCCTGAAAAAAGAAAGGCTTATCAAAACACCTAGTGGTCTTGCCACAAAAATGAGAATCAATGAGATCAATAGTCCTAAACCCATGATCGGAAGAATCTGGGAAGGATAAACCAACATACCCATAGTTAAAAACATGATGATCTCCATGAGCCAGGCTTGCCCATCATAAAATCGCATCAGGCTTTTCTTATGAATAAAATTAGTATTGCCCAAAATAAGTGCGGATATGTAAACGGCAAGAAACCCGTTACCACCAACGAAATCAGAAAAGCTGAACACAAAAAACATAAATGCCATCATTAAAACAGGGTAGAGGCCTTCTGCTTCCAACGCGATTTTATTAAATACCCAAACCATAGCCTTACCAAATACAAACCCTAAAGCACCGCCCAAGATCATCTGGATAAAGAACTTTCCGACGAGGGGCAAAATGCCAGCTTCGGGGTTGGCAACTAAGGCAGTAAAGCTTATGGTGAGCACATAGGCCATCGGATCATTGCTGCCGCTTTCCAATTCAAGTGTTGGGCGTAAATAACCTTTCAATCCAATGTTCCTGGAACGTAGAATAGAAAATACCGCTGCGGCATCTGTTGATGACACGATAGAGCCAAGCAACAGGCCTTCGAGCAAAGTGAAATCAGTTACATAATGAACAAACAAACCAACGACTAAGGCTGTGGTGAGAATGCCTAGTGTTGACAGTGAAACACCCCGCCATAATATAGGTTTTATACTTTCAAATTTTGTATCCAGGCCGCCGGAAAACAAAATAAAATTAAGTGCTATCACACCGAAAAACTGAACCAAACGCGGATCATCGAAATAGATGCCGCCTATTCCTTCTGAACCGGCCAGCATACCGATCACAATAAATAAAAGAAGAGTCGGAATACCAAATTTGTTCGATGTCTTGCTAGTGAAAATACTGGCAATTAGAAGAATCGAACCAATCAGTAATATATTTTCAGGCGTAAAATGCATGGTGAAAACTCTGGATGCGATAAAGATAAAAAATAAAAAAGCCCCGGTGGTCCGGGGCTCTGATATCACGTAATTCGTTATGATTATTTAGCTAAGGCAGGCTTGGCTTTTACAGGCGTTTTGGCTGCAACCTGTTCTCCCAAAGGTTTGTTTTTATCAAGATCAACCAATACTGGTGCTGCGACAAAAATAGATGAATAGGTTCCTGTAATTACACCTATAAGCATTGCAAAAGCAAAGCCACGGGTCACTTCTCCACCAAAAATGAATAAGATCAATAAGGTAAGAAATACGGTAAGCGACGTCATGATTGTGCGGCTTAAAGTTTCGTTGATAGCCCTGTTGATCATCGTGGGTTTATCTTCTTTAGATGTTTTCGAGTATTCTCTTATCCTGTCAAATACAATAACCGTATCGTTCATACTAAAGCCAATCACTGTAAGAACGGCAGCTATAAAATGCTGATCAATTTCAAGAGGAAACGGTACAATATTTTTGAAAAAAGAGAATACTGCAAGTGTTACAAATACGTCATG
Organism: Ginsengibacter sp.; assembly: GCA_039929165.1. Lineage (GTDB taxonomy): Bacteria > Bacteroidota > Bacteroidia > Chitinophagales > Chitinophagaceae > Ginsengibacter. The sequence continues at coordinate 3,050 of JBDSRT010000194.1, read as the reverse complement.
AAGCAGGGCAATGATTGTTCCTAGCGAGTAACGCCAATCTCTAAATCTTAAAAAGATATAAAGAAAAATTGCAACGATGGCAAATATGGTTGCCTTGATTGCACCTTTCTTTAAATCGTCGGAAATGGTTGGCTGAACCACCTGGGAGCTTTGAATATTATTTTTTACAAATCCTTCATAGGTAGTGCCCTGAGGCAGTTGATTTTTTAATCCTAAAAACAATCTTGATTGAACTAATGAATCTGCATTATCAACGCCTTTTAGGTAAGATGTTGTGATGTTGAGATGTTTATTATCGCCGACAGTTTTTATAACAGGATAATCACCGTCAAATGAATTTTTTAACGGATCAAGAACATCTGTATTGGTCACATTTTTATTGAATTCAACAGTATAGCTTCTTCCACCTTTAAACTCCACACCTTGATGAAAGCCGTTAAAAAATGCTGCAATACCCAATATCAATACACCAATAGAAATGATATAAGCAATCTTCCGGTATTCAATGAATTTAAAATTAGAATGTTTAAAAATGCGTCGTGAAATACCAGTAAAGTAATTGAAGTGACGCTTTTTATTCATCCACAATTCTGTAACAATTCTTGATAAGAGAATACCACAGAACAGTGATAAAACTATACCTAACATTTGCGTTGTTGCAAATCCTAATACCGGTCCTAAACCGAAATAAAACAGAATAGCAGCAGTCAAAAATGTCGTAACATGGGCATCTATTACCGGCGCTAATGATCGCTTATAACCATCATTAACAGCCTGCTGATAATTTTTACCACGTGAAAGTTCATCCTTTATTCTTTCAAAAATAATAACGTTGGTATCTACCGCAAGACCAATGGTTAACACAAGACCTGCAATTCCCGCAGCCGTAAGTGTAGCCCCAAGCGCACTTAGAATTCCTATGGTAAATAACAAGTTTAATATTAAGGCTATGTTAGCTACCCAACCTGCTGTATTATAATAAATAAGCATTAAAGCGAATATGACCAAAAACGATATAAGGAAAGCTTTTGCTCCGCCATTTACTGCTTCTTTACCTAAGGTTGGGCCAACAATTTGTTCCTGAACAATTTTCGCCGGCGCATCAAGTTTACCCGATTTCAAAATGTTGGCAAGATCCTGTGCTTCTTCAATGGTAAAGCTTCCGCTTATCTCAGAATTACCGCCCTCAATTGCGCCGTTAACATTTGGAGCAGAGTAGACGATATCATCAAGTGCAATGGCAATAGGTTTGCCCACATTATCACCTGTTAATTTAGCCCACGTTCTTGCACCATTTGGCGTCATCACCATTTTAATGGCTGGCTTACCTCTCTCATCAAAATCCTGTCTTGATTCTGACACAGCATCACCTTCAAGTTTTGCTTTTTCACTTCCTGTTATGGTTTTAACAGCATAAAGTGGAAAGTATTTTCGTTTTGTTTTATTATCTGCTATCTCATTGCCATACAGAAATTTTAAATCTCCAGGGAAGTTATTTCTGACTACATCAAGGTTTAAATATGTATTTGCTTTGCCTGTATCTTTTAATTCAATATTTGCAATTGCCGCAGAATATATTGGCTTTCCATTTCTATCCTGAGATGGTCCGATAAACCTTATGGTATTTATAAATGGTCTATCACCTGCCAAAGCGGAAGGGTTAGTAGAATCAGCCTTAACCTGAGCAGTATCAGGAGTTGTACCCGTTAGATAAGCTTGCAAAGCTTTATCAGCATCTTCAACATTTTTACCTATTTCACTGATATTATAAACTTCCCAGAATTGAAGGTTTGCAGAGGACTGCAAATATTTTCTTACTCTTTCCGGATCATTTACACCCGCCAGTTCAACGGTAATAATCCCTTTATTTTCATCAAGATTTATATTAGGCTGGGCAACACCAAATTTATCGATACGCTTAAGCAATATCTTATAAGTCTGGTTGATGGCGCCTTTGGCAATCGTTCTGATTTCACTAGTTACCTTATCATCGCTATCGCCAACCTTTATTGTTTTACCGGCCCCGGCAAATATTGAGGCCAGGTTTGAAGATGGATTTTGTTGCTTGTATGCGTCAGTGAACAAAGAGATATAATCGGCATCACTGTTAATCTTTTTAGATCTTGCAGTAGCCAGGGCTTTCAGTAATTGAGGATCTTTTGGATTATTACTTAAAGATTTGATTAACCCTTCAAGACTTACATCCATGGTAACGTTCATACCACCTTGTAAATCAAGACCAAGATTTAATTCTTTTTCTTTACTTTTTTGATAAGTAGTTCCCATCAAAGGGTAAATTTTTGTATCTCTTGTGCTGTCAAGCAGTCTTAAATACCTGGCTTTTACCAAATCCTCTTTTTCAGAAGCTGTAATGCCGGGGTTAGCCATTTTTACCATACGCTCAGCTTTAGCTTTCATAGCGCTTTCGTGGCTGTTAACTACCCAGGTAAACGATAGTTGATACAAAGAAATCAGGATCAAAGCAATCGCAAAAAACCAGATCAAACCTTTCAATTTCATGTAAAATTTTTTTGAAGTTTGCAAAGATAAGGTTTTGATCATGAATGCCATTATCAGTGTATATCTTAGCGCCAGCGCTTAAGCCGCTGCCTACGTGTTACATTTGAAGACTAAAAACAAAAAATTTGATGATTTACAAGTCGTTATTAACTCTACTTTTTATTTCTATTATATACACGAGTTGTCACACAATTAAAAATATTCCGGAAAAGCCGTCTGCACCGGTTACTAAAACACAGCCAGTTGAAATACCTCAAAAAAAACCAGTTTTTGAACCTACAAGAGAAGAGGTGAAAAACGATCCTTTCTTAAATCAGCTTTTGGAAAAACATCCTGATTATTTCAGGTCAATTATCGAGCATAAAAAACAATGGAATGTTCAGATCATCTATACTAAAATTGACAGAGATGCAAACAATAATCCAACGTTGACTAATCATTATTTTAATGTAAACAGCAACCAATATTATTACCCGGCTTCTACGGTCAAATTACCAGTTGCTTTAATGGCGCTGCAGCGTTTAAATGAA
>JBDSRT010000193.1:0-5531 GCA_039929165.1 Ginsengibacter sp. | reverse complement strand
ATGCGCATAAGGAGTTTCTCTTTATGGAAAGAGTTGTTTTTCATAATTATACTTTAAATGTGATTGTCGTGTTTTAAGTTTTACACGATTATTAAACGCAAAAGGAGGCAGTACAATCTGTGGATGTCTTACATGCTTTTAAGAAAGTAGTTACATCTTTCACACATTTTCCAACACAGTGTTTCGTTGATTGCGCAGTTGCCTGAAGTAAGTTGGCGTTAAACCTGTGGCCTTTTTAAATTGGTTGGATAGATGAGCTACACTGCTGTAATGAAGTTTGACGGCGATCTCTGTAATGCTTAATTCATCATTCAATATTAAATCTTTTACCAGCTCGATTTTTTGTGCAATAATGAATTTCTGAATGGGAATATTTTCTACTTCTGAAAAAAGATTGGCGAGATAGGTATAATCGTATTCAAGTGTTTTACTGAGATAATCTGAAAAATTAGTTTGCAACTGCTCATTTGAATGATGAATCAAATCTATAATTACATTTTTTATTTTTTCAATAAGCGTGCTACGTTTGTCATTTGCAGACTCAGGTAGCGCTACCCGCTTTTCCTTCTGAAGGCTGGTATCCTGCATAACACCGATAACCCGGTAGGCTTTTCCTTCAGCATTTCTGAAAATACTCGCCCTGTCAAATATATTTGCTATAGAGCCATCCGCCCTGGTAAACCGGTAGGCATGTTGCCAGAGAGAAGCACTTGATTCAATCGCATCCCGGAATCCTTTTTTAACTGCTTCTTTATCATCGGGGTGAAGACGATTTCCCCAATCTGCTACCTCGCCTTTATTATCCTGTATCATATACCCAAACAATTCCCGGAACCCTTCGCCTATAAATATTTCATTGGATAATATTTTCCAATCCCATATCACATCCAAAGAAAGTTGGGCAGCAAGGAGAAATTTTTCACTGTCTTTCTCCGGGTTGGTTATTTGCTCTTCCAGTTTAATTTCCAGTTCCTGGAGCCGGCTTACATCCTGTGTAGCGCCTATCAAACGTACGGCTTTCCCGTTTTCGTCTCTTACAATGCTTGCCCGGCTTGTGGTAAAGGCTACAGACCCATCATGGCGCCTGAACCTATGAGAATCATTCCATGTGTTTTTATCGGAAGCGAGTATTTTCAATAATTTTTTTTCAACTACATTTTTTTCTTCCGGGATAAGACAACGAAAGAAATGCTTAACCTTCACCGTCTTGTTGCTCACTTTATAGCCAAACACTTCTTCGATACTATCTCCTACATAAATCTCACCACTAACAATATCCCAATCCCACATTACATCATACGAGGCCTTTGCTATATATTTTATCCATTCATTATTTTCAACCAGCCTTGTATCTGATTTTGCCTGCGCCAGTACAATATTATCAGCAACTATTTTTTCTTTGGTAGTATCGATATGTTTTTGCTTTGATATTGCAAGTGCAATATTATCAGCAACTATTCTTTCTTTTTTTATGTCGATATCTTTCTGTTTTAATTTAGCAAGAACAATATTATCAGCCACAAGCTTTTCTTTTTTAGCATCAATATTTTTTTGGCTCAATATGGTTTGGCTCATATCTGCGATCGTAGTAATAGCTTTTTCAATACCATCATCCATAAAAATTGCAGAAGTAATTTCACAAGTGAGTTTTTCACCGCCCTTTCTTTTGACACTTACTAACGTTGTAGACTCATTGTCGGTAATTTTTTTCGTCAGCATTTTTTTAAAGCTGTTTTCCCTTATTTCAAAAATAGCTGACCGATTTTTCGCTAATAATTCTTTTTTAGCGTATCCCAGGAGTTTGCATGCAGCATTATTAGCCTCAATTATTTTACCATCAGAAAGAGCTGTAATTATATTCGCCTGCAAAGAATTATCAAAAGCAAGCTTATGTAGTTGAGAAATTTCGCCAGCCTTCATATTATTTTTATCACTGCCATTTTTATTTAAACAGGCGTCCGTGGGGGGAATACGAAGAGATGTACTATCAGGTGCTTTGTTACGCTCTTGAAAGTTCATTGGTTTTTTCATGGATTTCATTACACAAGGTATTTGTTTAAAGCTTTTAAACAAAAAGAAGTATCGCCGCTATCCAGAGTTTGTCACCCGGAATTTATAAGGCTTATATTATGAACAAGAAGTATAACTGTAATAGCCGGTACTGTCTTAAATTGAAAAGTAGCTTCTTCCTAAGCATTCAGTAAGCATATAATATAGTAAATGTTCTGAGTTGGTGAGAAGGAGTTCCTTTGGAACAAACTCAGGGCAGAGTCCTTTTATTATCTAAACTTACTAAGGCTAGCTGGGGAGTTCGTATGCTTGTGCCTCAAAATTCACATTCATCAACGATCATAACCCTTTTGAAAATACAAATCGCCCAACGCTATATATACCCGAATCAAAGCCAGGGCTTGTCATTTTATTGCATACGTTGATTTTTGAACACTTGTCCAGGCAACGAGAACTAATGCTATCAACTCTGCAACAGTACGCATAATATGAAATGACCACCACTTTTCACGGAACATTGTCCAGTTAAAGGGAATGGAATTTGCACTCCATGTAAGCATTTCATTTTGTATTGGAAGATTACCAAGTCGTGAAATAAAAATGCACGAAGCAAAGAAAGCCGCAGCAACAAGTAATGTGATGAAAACAGTTTTGTTCTTGCGTTGAAGAAAAGCCGAAACTATAGTTACTAATGTTGTAATGATTACTAACCACACCATAAGGGTATTGAGTGATAGAACCAGGTTTTTCTGTTGCTCAATGTAAGTTGAAGCAGAATAATGCATCGGATTGAAGCCAACCAATATTCCAAAACTTGCTCCCGCAAGCAATGCAGCTAAGATGATATTGGCAAAACGAATAAATATTACTGTCATTGTACAAATTAAAGTTCGCTGTCTTCAAAAACATCCAGAATCTTTAGTTGATCACCCAAAATCATACTCCTCTCAATTGGCGGGAGTTTAGTATCAAAGGTTTTGTGGGTTAGCTATACTCGTGCTATTGAAATGCATCTATCTCTTTCCATGGCGCAGGCATCCACTTGTGCCTGGTATACAAACTGCGATATAACTCAACTAACACTTCATGCTTTGAAGAGGTGATTCAAATTTTTATCATCACATAAAATTTAAATCTTCTGCTCGTAAGCTACTGTAAAGGTATTTTAAATTCGGGCACAAGCGGGATTCTTGCGACAAGTTTCAGGCATGAATATATGCTTTACAGATGAAAGGAAAAGTTTCCTGGAGAATGGGGAGACGCCACAAGGAAAAGTTCACCTGTTTGTATTAGCTTTTGTATTTAAAGAAAACTTTAAAAGTTGATCCTTTACCGGGAGTACTTTCTAATTCAATTTTGCCATGATTATTTTTCACCATTTTGCTTACAATATATAATCCCATTCCGGTTCCTTCTATTTGGGTTTTACTTTTTATTCTTGAGAATTTTTTAAATATCGTTTTGTGATCCTTTTTATCAATGCCTACGCCATTGTCCTGTATGCTAAGCAGCACGTAGTCCTTTAGCTTTTGTGTTTTAATTAATATTTTTATAGGTTTACCAGGCTTTTTATATTTGATAGCATTACTTAAAAGATTATAGACAATGCTTCTTAAATTCTTTCCTGGAAAAAGTATTTCAGATGTTTTAAATTGGGTGTGAATAATAACTCCTTTATTATGAATCCGGTCTCTTAATGCAAGTATTACATCGTGGCAAATGCTTTCTATATTCAGCCGTTCATTTTGAATGGACCGCCGGGTTTCACTTTTAATGTGTTCAGTAAAATCATCCAGCATTATTTTCATGTTTGTCGCAGCCCGTTTAAGTGTTTCAATTCCTTTTGTAAACTGCTCAGCATTATTATCGGTATTAGCATGCGCCAGTAAATCTGCCATTAGTACAATAGTCGAAAGGGGCTGCTTTATATCATGAGACACAGCATAAATGAAAGTTTCATGGTCGGCATTTAATTTTTCGAGTTCTTTTAAAGTGGCAATACGGTTGGTTATATCAACAAAAGTAATGATGACTCCGTTGGACCTGTTTTCCTGGCGGATAATGTAAGGCAATATATTCATCTGGAACCACCTGTTATCGGTTGTCTGCACTTCCTTTTCAAGTGTTTTACAACTCTTCATTACTTCTGTTATATTCTCTATAAGTGTAGGATATTTTATATTATCAACCACATCGTGAATGTCCCTGTCAATATCAGCATTAGTAAGGGTAAATTGCTTCATTGCGGGCGGCGTAAACTTTCGCAATATAAAATCGGCATCTACAAATAGCTGGGGAATGATAGTGTTGGCAAAGTAATTCTCCAATTCTTCATTTAGCTCCTGTAGTTGTGGCTTTGATGGATTTACTAATGGCTTTGGCATTAAAATATTGGATTGCGTTTGAAAGTTAGGCAAAGTAAAGCCTTTATTGAGATACATTATTTCTTAAATCTGCAAAGCGGTAGGCGTTGAACTTCTCTGCAATGGTTGGGTCTTTGGGCTTCTTTTCTTTGTATTGGTTGAGTATCCATTCGACTTCACGGCACCTACGAAGGCTGAAAATTTTGTACTGCCCATTCTTTCAGTCCGGTTAAGTTCGGGTTTTCATTTTTGATGGCATCAAGATCCTTTATAAAATCACCGCCGTTTGTATTGATATACTTAAACATCAAGTACAAATTTTTACTCATTACGATCCTTACAATAAATAAGGGCAACTGTTGGTATTTAACCGGCTTACCCAATACACCGGAAAATATTTCTGCCGATTTGTTTATGTTCATTTCATCTGTTGCCAACGTTATTGTTTGGCCGATGTATTTATCAGGATCACTGAATATTTTTACGGTTGTTTTACCTACATCATCAGCACTCGTATATTGGTGAAGCACATCTTTAGTAAAGGGAGAAGTTAATTTACCTTTTAAGATACCTTTCTTAACCACTGGGATCAAAAAATTCTAGAAAAGCTCGCTGGGCCTTATTATAGTGTAGGGAATGCCTATGCTTTTAATATGTTTCTCAATAACTAATTTACTTTCAAAATGCGGAATACCTGTATGCATTTCCGCCGGGGCTAGCGAAGTATATACAAAGTGCCTAATATTATTTTGTTTTGCAACATCGGCCAGCGCTATTCCCTGCTTTACTTCTTTTTTTACATTGCCAGAAAATTGAACGCTGAAGATGCCATCTACACCTTTTAAGTAACCGCTAAATGTATCAGGCATATCCAGGTCACCTTTAATTATTTCAGCATTTAATTTTTTAAGATTTTGTGCGTTTGTTGATTCAGGGTTTCTGGTAAGCACTTTAACCTTAAAACCATCTTGTAATAAATTTTTTGCAACAGCACCCCCCTGATTTCCTGTTGCGCCGGTTACGAAAATTGTTTTAGAATTGTTCATGTTGCTTGGTTTAAGATTTTATTGAGGCATCTGTTTTACAATCTTTATCGTTTCCACACTCACGGTACAAACTCTTTTTAGTAAATCTATCACGTTGCCTTTGTAGCCCCCA
>JBDSRT010000192.1:0-7266 GCA_039929165.1 Ginsengibacter sp. | reverse complement strand
TTATTCGCCACAGGTGAACAACCTAAACTGATCTCAGATCAATTCAGCTTTACGGAAGGGCCGGCATGTGATGATGAAGGCAATGTTTATTTCACAGATCAGCCCAATGATAAAATCTGGAAATACAGCACCGATGGGAAGCTCGCTGTTTTTATGGATCAAACGGGAAGATCAAATGGACTATACATGGATCAACATAATAACATCATTTCATGTGCTGATGAGCATAACCAGTTATGGAGAATATCGCCAGATAAAAAATCTAGGGTATTGGTTAAAGATTTTGGTGGTAAAAAACTTAACGGACCTAATGATGTTTGGGTTAATAAATTTTCCGGCGACATTTACTTTACAGATCCGTTCTATGAACGTGATTATTGGACAGATAAGACACAGGAATTGAAAGGCGAACATGTTTATCTTTTAAAAAAAGATGAGGAAAATATTCAATTAGCAGATTCATTTTTGAAGAAACCTAATGGGCTTATTGGAACTGCGGATGGCAAACATTTATTTATTGCTGATATCGGAGATAGTAAAACATACAGGTTTGATATAGCAAATGATGGTTCATTAGTCAACAGAACGTTATTTACAAACCAGGGTTCTGATGGCATGACGATAGATGAAGCGGGTAACATTTACCTAACCGGAAACGGCGTTACTATCTTCAACAACAAAGGCGAGAAAATTACTAATATTCCTGTCAAAGAAGATTGGACCGCCAATGTTTGTTTTGGTGGTAGAAATATGGATCAGCTTTTTATTACGGCCTCAAAATCCTTGTATATTATGCAAATGAAAGTAAAAGGTTTTCGCTAAACGGGTTAACTATTAGTTTAAATTATCTGGTTTCGGGAACGCTACATAAAACCTGGAGCCCTTACCAGGCTCACTTTCCAGCCATATACGACCTTTATGTTTTTCTATCATACGCTTTACAATGGCCAGGCCAACACCTGTCCCTTCGAACTCACTTACCGGATGAAGCCTTAAAAACAAATCAAATATTCTTGAATGAGATGAAGGATCAATACCAATACCGTTATCTATGATGGTATAAATAATTTCGGCACCATCATCATTACCGCCAATAGATACTTCGGGCTTTTCAGTTTTAGAGGAATACTTTATGGCATTGCTTAGCAGGTTCGTAAACACCTGGAGTATCATAGTTGGATCGCCATAAACATTTGGTGTGCCCGCAATATTAAAATCAAGATTTGTAACATTAAGGCCAACGGGTAAATCAGCCTGCAACTCCGCAAGCAAAGGCTCCATTTTTACCATAGAATAGTTTACATTCTCCCGGCCGATCTTTGAATATTTCAGCACTTCGTTAATAAGATGATTCATTTTAACTGCGCTTGCCAATATCTTTTTTACAATCGTTTTAGAACGATCGTCGAGGGTTTTATTATACTCCAGAATTTCTGAATAGCTCTTAATAACGGCAAGCGGATTTTTCAGATCGTGTGAAATGGTATAACTGAATTTATCCAACTCTTCATAAGCCGTCTTTAATTTTTCGTTCAGCAATCTTGTTTCTGCGGCTCTTTGGTTGATAGAGGAAATTATTTCTGAAAGAATTTTTTGCGCAAATTCTTCTTCAACCTTCATCCAGTCTTTTGACGAGCCTTTGATCATTTGAGACCAGGATGCAAAAGATGTTCTTGGTGAAATAGTCAAGGTACCGTCAGTGCTTATGTCCGCCGGCTTTTGCGGATCACCGGCCCAAATTTTCTGCTGCACAATTTCAGGTCTGAACCACATGATATATTCTCCCCGCTCTTTTGAAATGGCAGTTGCAAGTAAGCCACTGGCGCTGTCTTTGTAAGATGATGCCGGTTCGAAATGGGCAGATAATTCGCTTGTGCAATATATAGGTCCGCTATTAGAAGCGGCAAGCCATTTAATTAGTTCCCGAACTTCTGCTTCAGCCGGCGTATTGCCTTTTAAATGTACTTGATCATCAATGACAAACGCGGCGCCGGAACAATCAATAACATCTTTTAGAGTTATAGCCTGGTTAGTTAGTGCATCGGCAATGTCACGTGATTCACGTAGCTGGCTAAACAATTTTTCCTGTGTTATGATGTAGTCTTTTTGGTTGTCTCTTTCTTCACTTTGTTTTATAAAATCATAACTATAAGAGAGGATCTTACCAACCAGTTTTGAAGCTTGCCTCGACGAATAATCAATGAATTTCGGTGTATCGCTATGGCAGGCGATTAACCCCCATAAGTGATCTCCCCGCATCAGCGAGATACTGAAGCTGGCCTGCACATGCATATTCTTTAAATATTGAATATGCACTGGTGATACCGCTCTCAATTCAGAACAGGACATATCCAATGGCTCTGTCTCAAAAGAGATAACATCAGCCGTATTATCATTAACATCAGCAATTATCCGCGTAAGTTGTTTTTTATATAATTCTCTCGCCTGGCGTGGAATATCCGAAGCCGGGAAATGCAGGTTCATTAACGATTCAATTTGATCATTCTTTGCTTCGGCAATTACCTCACCATGTCCATCTGTATTAAACTGATAGATCATTACCCTGTCATAACCAATAAGCTGTTTTACATGTTGCGCTGCCCTGCTTAAAAGCTCAGACGTATTTACACCACTTATAATTTCAGAAAAAGATTTACCAATAACCCGCTGCAATTCAAGTTCTGCCGCATAGGCAGGCGAATGTTCAAACTCTAATAAGAACTTTTGCTCGTTGTGAGAAATGATAAGATTATACAAGTCCCCATCGATGGTAATTTTAATGGGATTAATAATATCTGCACTGTCTTTAATTTTCGTAAGCGCCTGTGTTATGTTGGCTGTATTGCCTTTGCCGGATAAAACATTTTCAAGATCTGCAAAAGGCTGATCTAAAAAATCTTCGCCATTAATGCTTAACACATCAGATACATTCCTGGAAATATGGGTAACAACAAAATCAGTATCATTCACCGCAAACAAAAATCCGTGAGATTGAATTTTTCCCGGTATGTGAATGGGTTCTTTATCGCAGTTACTTAAATCTATGGTAGGTTGCATAAGGTTGCCGGGCAAGGGTGAATTTAAATATACACTTGAAAAGTAATGAACACAGGTTTTAGTGTAGTTTTATTTTATAAATAAATTATCACATCAGCACCTGGCAAACGGTTGTATTTTGGTTGTCATTTTTGGATAGGACAGCATCCATTTCTGCAATAAAACAAAAGTATCGTTCGCTGTATGCACGGCTTCGTCAATATCATCTTGGCTTGTAACTGTTTTATCCATTATAGTTTTAAAAGTCTTCCACATCCCACCTGTATGCTCTCCATAACTGTTAAAAAACGTCAATGAAATATTTTGTAAGGCATCATTTTGTTTTAACATCCGGCTGATATATACCCCGCCAAGTGTTGAGCCTTCAAGCACATACATGGCACCAAAACCTTGTGCTATTGAATTGATAACCGGTAGTATGCCGGCAGTAATATAATTTGACTTTTCGCCTGAACTAATTACATCATTTTTGGCTAAAGCCGATTTATGTCTTTGCTCAATATCAGGTAAAATTGCAGCAGAAATTACAATCTTAATTTGTTCCTCAAGCGGCTTATAAAATCCATACATCATCTTTAAAACATCAACATAACTTTCTGTGTTATCTATAGCTTTAAGCATAGGCATCATCAGGTTTTCAGTTTGCTGATGAGCCTTAAGGGTAGCGTTTTTAAGTTGACCGGAACAGGATAGAATCATTTAGGCTTAGATGTTATTTTTCAAGATGAAATACGCTGCTGCACTGTATTCGATATATGCGCAGGACACCATACCCAGGAGGTTTTTTATTTTGCAAGATAAAAAAAAGAAAATTTATAATACCACCAAACCTAATTTTAGCACCTGTTTTAAATTGATCTGGTTATTATGCAGGGATAGGCGACATTTAGTGAAGATCAACGCGGACCAAAGAAGAAAGTTTTTTGAACAATGTTACGGTGTAAGCGGCAACCTTCAACATATATTTCCTCGTTTTGGTCCTGGGCCTTACATTTAGGCAAAATCATTACAAGATTGGGTGGAAGAATTTGGGTAAATAGTGTGAAAGCAAAGGATCAACATTCTGCTTTTCACTGCCTTCTTACAAAGAATCAAAAGGTTAATCAAATACATACATGAAAAAACAAATTTTGGTTTTAATGGCAGCACTATATACTGTGTCGCTAAGCGGTCAACCTTTAACCCCGCCTCAGATAGATTCTATTGCCGAACTCACTCTAAAAACTTTTGAGGTACCCGGTATAGCCGTGGCCGTCATTAAAGACGGTAAAGTAATTCATGCCAAAGGTTATGGTGTCCGCTCTTTAAACACGATGCAAAAAGTTGACGCCAATACATTGTTTGGCATAGCCAGTAATAGCAAGGCTTTCACTGCTACAGGCCTGGGTATGTTGGTTGATGAAGGCAAATTAAAATGGACAGATAAAGTAATTGACTACCTGCCTGAATTCAGAATGTATAATACTTATGTTAGCGATGAATTTACGATAGCAGATCTGCTCACGCACAGAAGTGGCCTTGGTTTAGGTGCCGGTGATCTGATGTTTTGGCCAGACTCCAGCGACTTCACTAAACAGGATATGATACACAACCTGCGTTATCTTAAACAGGTATCAGGATTTAGAACAAAATTTGACTATGATAATAATTTATACCTGGTGGCAGGTGAAGTGCTGGCAAAAGTTTCAGGTATGAGTTGGGAAGATTTTATTGATAAACGCATTCTTCAACCATTGGCTATGACGGCAACGGCGCCATCTTTTAAATTACTAAAAGATAAAAGTAATGTGGTTGATCCGCATGCGCCCGTTGATGGTAAAGTAAAAGTCATCAGAAGAGACTGGAATGAAGCAGCCAATGCTGCCGGTGGTATTTACAGCAATTTGACTGACATGAGCAAGTGGGTAATTATGCATATCAACAATGGAAAATATGGCGAAGGCTTATCAAAAAAGATGGTAAGTGAAGATGTGCATAATGATCTGTGGACTCAGCAAACCATCATTCCTGTAAACGGACCGTCGCCCTATAACACGCATTTTGCCGGCTATGGTCTTGGCTTTTTCTTAAGCGATGTAAAAGGTTATAAACAGATTTCGCATACGGGTGGTCTTGCAGGTATTGTAACGCAGGTAACCATGATACCTGAATTGAACCTCGGCATAATTGTTTTCACCAATCAGCAAGCCGGTGCTGCATTTACTGCTATTACAAACAGCATTAAAGATGGGTATCTGGGTATCAAAGATGCAAATCGTGTAAAGCAGCAACATGATAACGTGGTGAAGAATTTAGACAATGCCAAAAAGATCACAGGCCAGCTTTGGAAAGACATTGATTCTGTTCAGAAAGCGAACAAGACTAAGCCGGATTTGTCAAAATTTACCGGAACCTTTAGCGACAAATGGTTTGGCGATGTGATCGTCAGCCAGAAGAATGGCAAGCTTTTGTTTAATTCAAAGCGATCATTTTTATTATCAGGAGAAATGATGCCTTATAAAGACAATAGTTTTATTGTGAAATGGAACGACAGAAGTATGGATGCTGATGCCTTTGTAAACTATTCAATTGATGAAAACGGTAAGCCTTCAGAAATAAAAATGAAAGCGATTTCTCCACTAACTGATTTTAGTTTTGACTTCCATGATCTCGACCTGATGCGAACGAAATGATCAGAATTTTAGTTGTGCATGGTCTCATGTTCATCTTTCATTTTACTCTCGATCCTTTTGTCAGGTATAAACCACATAACCGCCGTTGCCGTATACAAAGCCATGCCTAAAAATGGATGAATAAAACAAACTGTTATCCCAAGCAGGTAAAAAATTATTGAAAGCTTTCCTTTCCGATCTCTACCTACTGCAATAGCTAATGTAGACTGTTTACCATTTATCCTGATCAGTGCAAGGGTTAAAATTGTATAGGCAATGCCAGCCATACACAACACAAAGCCATAGATCAATACAGGCCATTTTGTAAAATTATTTTCACCCATCCATCCTGTAGCGAAAGGGACAAGAGAAAGCCAAAACAGCAAATGAGTGTTAGCCCAAAGTACATTGCCATTTACATGTTTTACAGAATGCATCATGTGATGGTGGTTGTTCCAGTAAATACCTATATATATGAAACTCAAAACATAACTTATAAAAACTGGGATCAATGGTTTTAATGATTCAAAGCTATCACCATGAGGTACTTTCATTTCAAGTACCATTATCGTGATAATAATTGCAAGAACGCCGTCGCTAAAAGCTTCAAGTCTTCCTTTGTTCATCCTTAATTATTTCTTTCAAGTAACCCTAAAATATTTCAACCTTACTTCTTCATGTACTTCAAAAAAAAGTTTTCACTATTTATCACTTCTATTTTTGAGAAATCAAAATCATGAATGTCTTCCGTTAAGATACAAATGCAATTGTTTTCTTCGGCGGAGTAATATTCAAGTCCATCTTCAAAGTCTTTAATAGTCTCATTTGCCAAAGCTTTTTTTACACTTGTTGAGGTTGCATTTGCAATACGAATGTGATCACATAATAAGCTGATCTTTTGCTTCGCGATTTTGGAATTGTATTTTTTTTCAGAAAAATAAAATGCTATTGCAAGGCACAAGGGAGAAGTAAATAATTGAAATTTTTTTGAGCCGGCTAAGCTCATGATACGTGATGCATAAGTAAAAAGCGGGTATTCTTTATTTAATACAGACAATAATATATTTGCATCAACGAATACTCTGATCATTTTTTATACGATAAAAATTCTTTCTTTAAAGCGCTTCGTGTTCTTCTTTTTGTCCGGTAGTCAGTTTCTCCTTCAGCAACCTGGCTAACCCATTGCGAAATGGGAAAATCTTCCAATGATTGATAATTTGCAGACGTGATTTTTTGCAGCACGAATTCTATAAGCCTGGAGAGGCTGATATTATTGCTATTAGCATATTTTTTTCCTTTTGAAATTGTGCTTTTATCAAAACTCAAAGTGATCTTAGCATCCATATTTTAAATTGTAAGTCAAAAGTATTTAATTCTACGACAAAAAATAATTATTTATACGTATAAAATAATAGCTTCAATTTGACTTGATTTTAATGCTAAAATTTATGCATTATTCTCATCCATTACTGACGGGTACTCATTATCTTTAACAACAATCGCCAGTATATGAGAAAATCAGTCTTACATGTTTTTTTACTCATCTCTCAATGTGCTG
>JBDSRT010000191.1:0-6300 GCA_039929165.1 Ginsengibacter sp. | reverse complement strand
GGTGTTCGTCCGCCAAACGAAAGATTATTTTAAAGGTATAAACCTGATTAAAACGCCTTGATTATTCAAGGCTTTTTATGTCCTACTGCCCCGTGTCTAGCGATTATATTGAAGATGATCGCAGCAACATAACTTTGGTTGAATTATGTAGTTGTCACCAGATATAAGAACAGTAAATGTTACCCGCTACGTTATCCCATTGCGGGAAGGTGGCTCACAGCCTGCCATTGCCGAAGCAGATGATGGCTTTCTATGTGTTATAAAATTTCGCGGAGCAGGGCAAGGCATAAAGTTGCTTATTGCCGAATTAATTTGCGGCGAGATAGCCAGATTACTTGGCTTAAAGTTCCTGAAATTGTATTTGCCAATGTTGATAAAGCTTTTGGTCGTACAGAGCCTGATGAAGATATCCAGGATCTTTTAAAAGCAAGCGAGGGCTTGAATCTAGCGCTGCATTATTTATCTGGCGCCGTTACTTATGATCCTGTGCTTAACACGGTTGATCCGGTATTAGCTTCTAAAATTGTTTGGTTAGATTGTTTGATCATCTTCTGCAACTAAAATTGTCATAGTATATTTAATTTATTAAAAAGCAATATTGAGTTCTGGTCTTAAACCGGATAAATGTTTTTGTAACGGTGTTACCAGTTCCAGGTAATTTTCATTTGCCAACTGAGCAAGTCTTGCAAAACAATGACCATCAAGGCTTTTAGCTTGTTCCTCAATTTTATTAAGAATAACCAAAAGGTTTTCAGCCTTTAAACGGGCGGCGCTGCTTTTTAATTTATGAGCTACTTTATAGGCATTATCAAATTTGCCATCTACACAGGCGAGCTTCAGTTCATTTAGTTCTACCGGTGTGTTTTCTAAAAATATTTGGAGGATGTCAGCCACATAATCGTCATCGTTCATTTCCTCAATGAGGCTAAGATCATAGAGATCATTGTTTCCCCGCTCATCCATTTTCTTTACTGTGTTTGTTGCTGTAGCTTCACCTAATAACATACTGATACGTTTATAAATAAATGTAACATCAAAAGGTTTTGAGAGATAATCATTCATGCCCATTGTTATACATTTTGACTTTTCGCCTTTAAGCGCTGAAGCTGTCATAGCAATAATGGGAATGCTTAAGTTCATCACGTTCCTGATATATTTTGTTGCAGCATAACCATCCATTTGAGGCATTTGCAGATCCATAATGATCAGGTCGTATGCGGGGTTTTCTTTTAAATAATTTATAGCCTCAAGCCCGTTGTTGGCAATTTCAACTGTGCCTCCAGCTTTCTGTAATACATGCGTGATCACCTTTTGATTCACCTCATTATCTTCTGCCACCAAAAATTTTTTGCCTGTAAGTAACGTGCGATAATTGCTAACACCTTTACTGCTAAAGAAAGTTGTGCTATTGGTTTTTGCATGGCTGTATGGTAAGTAAAACCGGAATGCTGTACCGCAGCCAAGTTCGCTCTCAACGGTTATTTTACCTTGTTGCATATCCAGCAACTGGCGTGTAATAGCAAGACCAAGACCTGTACCTCCATACTTTCTTGATGTATCAATATTAGCCTGGATAAAGCTTTCAAATATTACATCGATCTTATCAGGAGCGATACCGATTCCGGAATCTTTTACAGTGAAACATAAACTGATCTCTTTTTCAGATGAACTATCAATAGAAATAGAAACCTGTATGCCGCCCTGGTGGGTAAATTTTATGGCATTGCCGATAAGATTTACCAACACCTGGTTTAACAGGTAAGGGTCGCCGTTTAATGTAGCAGGCACATCTTCATTAACATTCAAGTGCAGGGTTAATCCTTTCTCAAAGACCTTATGTTTGAAAACTGCTTTAATATTATCTAACACTTCAGTAAGCTTGAAGTCTATTTTTTCAATAGTTAATTTGCCAGCCTGTATCTTAGAGAAATCAAGAATATCATTAATGATCACTAAAAGATTATCGGATGAGTTTTTAATAGTTTTAGCAAAGTCATGTTGCTCATCGCTTAATGACGTTTCCAATAAAAGGTCCGTCATACCCTGTATGCCGTTCATTGTCATTCTTATTTTATGGCTCATGTTTGCCAGGAATTGCTCCTGCAGGCGTTTGGCATCTTCGGCAATGGCTTTAGCCTGCATGAGCTGTTGTTGATATCTAACCCTCTCAGTTATATCGGTTGCAATACCACTAATGCCATAAACATTGTTTTGCGTATCCAGCAGCGGAAATTTTGTAATTAGCAAATTATGAACGCCAGTTGATGAGGTGATCACTTCTTCCACTTCAATAGCCTTCTTGCTCCTTATCACTTCTTCATCAACATTTCTATGTCCTTTTGCCTGGTCTTTTGTTACAATCTCAAGCGATGTTTTCCCGATAATGGCTTCATCGTTTACATCAAAAACCTGTTTGAATTTTTTATTGGTAAGCAGGTATCGCCCCTCTAAATCTTTTATGTAGATCAATGAGGTTGTGTTATCAAGAATAGATTGAAGACGATCCTGGTTTTGAACTAATTGCAGTTTATATTTTCTTACAATTTCCTCCATCTGTTTACGCTCAGATATGTCTTTAACTATACATTGAAAGCCTGTTGGCACAGTGTTCTCAATAATTAAAACGGCAGATTGTCCAACCCATTTTAAATCGCCTGCTTGTGTGCGTATACAAAATTCAATGTATGTTTCTTTAATATGATTTTTTATCTGTTCCCTATAGCGTTCATTTACCATTTCAAGGTAATCTTTGTCGATCAATGCTGAGTAATTCATGTCCTTTAATTGCTCCAGTGTAAAGCCTGTTAATTGAAACGCTTTGCTACTTGCGAAAGTGAATTTGCCGTCTATAGAAGTAGTGAACATTACTACACCGGCATTCTCTATTAAGCTTCGGTATTTTATTTCATTTTCCGCCAGGCCATCCATAGCATCTTTCCTAAACCTGATATCCCTGTTAAGCCTGTATGATAATCCGACGATTATAAAAATGGCGATTACTGCACCGCTTGAAGCAGTAGCAGTGTTACTAATACTTGCAGACTTATTTTGATGAATAATGATAATGAAGACAAGAAATGCTGCAATGGAAAAAGCCATTACATATAATACACTTCTTTGCACAACGGAAATCTTGCGGAGGAAGAAGTTTTTCATACAGACGGAAATTGAAGCGATCATATTTAATAACTACAAAAGCACCTATATATTGGATGGCACGATTAGATTATTACATAATACAGTAGAAGTATCTCTGGCCATACGTAAGTTTACTATTAACTAATAAAGCAACAGGCGTAATTTTTCTATATTCACCGGTGCTGCCGAACCTTCTGCGTTACTGCCTTTGCAAATGCCAAAAGACATGCTTATAGTAGAATAGCGGTTTGAAGACGTACCACACGATATGGATGTGTATAAAAACAGTAAAGGCAATAGTTATGATTTTGGCTTCGGGCTAAATTGGAAGGGTGCGATCAAAGATGCAAGGACAGCGAAGTATGCATTATCAAAATAAGTATTAATTGAACAGAGGGTTAGGGATATCATTGACTCTCTTTCTTTTTAATCTTTCTTACAATACGTTTTACTTTTTGTGGTGTTTCCTCTTCTTCGCCCAATAAGATTCCCCAAGGTTGCAGACCATCTACACGATCAAAAATCACTTTGGCTATTGCCAAAAAAGGTATGGATAAGAACATGCCCGAAATACCAAACATCATCTCCCCTATTATAACACCAATAATAACGATCAAAGGATTGAGCTGGACTTTTGAGCCAACTATTTTGGGCATCAAAAAATTGCTATCAATAAGATGAATTACAATAACAGCAATGGCTACAAACAAGGCATGCCTGCCATCGTAAGTTGCAAAGGTGATGAGTACACTTAGTATTAATGCGGTAAAAATGCCGATATATGGAATAACGTTTAAAATACCTACCAATAAGCCAAGAAGAATAACATATTTTATACCCAATAAAAGAAAGACAAGACATGACACGGCGGCGACTATAACAGCTTCCAGAAATAAACCCGAGATATAGCTGCGAATAATTTGTTTGATATTAGTAAGTATATCATATATAATACTTATATACTTTTCTGTGCAAAGGGCCACAACAAAACGCATTAAAATACGGCGGTAAAAAAGCAAGAGAATCGTATATATGAAAACGAACACCAGAAAAAGCAGAATTGAGGACAAAGAGAGTAGCGTGGTTTGTAATATAACGCCACTTGAATCCATAAGCTTGGCTGTAGCGTCGTTAATATAGGTCGTTTGCTTTTCAAGCTTAAGACGAAAGGTTGTGGCAAGCCATGTCTGCAGGTTATGAAAAAGTGTTACGATCTGTTGCTTTAACAAGGGCCATTCACTGCTTAGATCAGTAATCTGTGCACCGAGAACATAGATGACTGCCGAGATGATAATCAACAATACTGTAATTGCTATAATAGATGACAGCGTGCGTGAAAGCCTCGCTTTATTTTCCAAAAAATTAGCAAAAGGCAATAATAGTATTGCAAAGAGAAATGAAAATAGCAATGGCACTACTACTCTTTCGCCGATGACACATATATAACCACCAGCCAATAAAATAATCAGTACTAACGCAATCCTGGCGTAGACGGGAAACTTTATTTCTCTCATGAAAATTTTAACCGCAGAGTTTAGTTTGTTTCCGCATGTTAGCCAAAGTTATGGGCCATAGCTCAATAATGTTTGCGGATAGACTGCAAATAAGCGTACCATTATTTGTTCCACCAATACGTAAACTTCAATACAAAGGCACGGTTACGCACATATAATGGTGAGGGATAATAATTATCTGTGTATACCAAAAAGATATCAGAGGCAGGTTTATATCGCCATTGAAATCTTGTATTGAGATTGATGTTTTGCAATTGATTATTATACTGAATAAATGTTGTGAAGAATATTTTGTTGGTCATGGTAACATCTATCCTCGGGCCCACTAACCAAAAATCTGTTTTGCCCCATGGCTTGGCCAGGTCGATATGATTGTATGCCGCACTTAAGCCGATGCTAACATAAGGCTGAAATCTATAGCCCAAATTTCCGGAGATATTAAATCTTGATCCGTTTAAATAATAACCACCAAAACGTGTTGAAAAGTCGTAAGTAAAAAGTCGCTGAGGCTTTGAAAAATAATCTGTGCCAAAGGCATTCCATTTATGTTTTGAGCCTGCAGCTAATGTATCTTTTGAAAAATTTGTTGGATCAAAAGGTTGTTGCAATTGCACAAAATCATGTCCCGTCCATATCGCAAATACGCTTTGGTTCCTAAAATTAAAATTATATAGGAATACAGATTCGTTATCGGTCTCTTTCCAACGTTCGGAAAAATAGGTGTAATGGATTAACCTTGGCCCGTGGCTCAGTATCGCTCCGCGTTTCTTCGGGAAAAACAAATAGCTTATAGTTGGATTTATCTTGATATAATTTCTGCGTGGCACATAGCCGGCTTCTGCAGTGTAATTGCTGCCTACATATTCATGCTGCCAGCCAAGCAGCCATTTCTTACTTAGATATTGAAGATTCGCAGCATGCACGAAATCCTTGTTCAATTTACCAGGGCTAAAAGATTTTACCATCATTACTTTGCCTGTCCATTTATTATTCGAAGAGGCAAGATTATACTCAAGCCCCAGATTGCGGTTGTATTGTGAGAATAATGGTTTGGTTGAATCTTTAGAATGATCGTAATTGATGGATTGTTTGTTCACAAACATTAACCTGATGTTAGACCTTGAGAACATCCGTTTCTGTAAGGCCAGCACAGCAAAGTTTTGCGCTGGCAAGCCTGTCACGTTTTGATGTTTGGTTTGCATATCCATTACACCTATGCGCCAATTTTTATTAAGGCTTCCGCTAAGTCTTGCGCCATAATTTATTGGTACGCCAAGGCCAATACGCCTGGAAAAAAAAGGCCTGATGTTGGCATAACCAAAGTTGGCGAAGAGGTCATTGTTTTCTAAAAAGAATTGTCTTCTTTCCGGAAAAAATAATTCAAAGCGATCAAGATTGGTTACCTGTCGATCAACTTCAACCTGCGAAAAATCAGGATTAAAAGTAAGGTCAAGATTTATAGATGAAGTGACAGCGATCTTTGCGTCAGCCCCAACATCTTTTTTAAAATCACTTTTAGTATTGGTCAGATAATCTTTTGTAACACCGGCAAGGGCATAAGGTATTATTGAAATATTTGCCCCGGGATCAGGCGGTGCTTCATCCCAAACCAGGTTGCCCGTATAAGCAAGGGAAGCTGTTGGAAATT
>JBDSRT010000190.1:0-11892 GCA_039929165.1 Ginsengibacter sp. | reverse complement strand
TACGTTGAAGACAAGCAATACCAACCCGAAGATCTTTTTTATCTCCATGAATTGTGGCATAGCTGGCAGCACCATTCCCTTTTTTCAGGCATTGATAAAAATAAAGTGCTTAATAATATCAACAGGTCTCAAACCAATGCGCATACATTTTTTAAGCAGGCTAACTGGCTCATTGTTACACTTGGTTCTGCTTATCATTATAAGTTAATAACCGAACAAGTAGATGTAGCCAATTGTCATAAAGCCTCTGCTGATGATTTTATAAAGGAATTAGTTACAACTGAGCAAACGGTATATGCATTGTCCGAAGCAATAGAACGTATTCATGCTTTTAATCCTTCTCTTCATATTGTTTTTACTGTTAGCCCTGTGCGCCACATAAGAGATGGCGTAATAGAAAATAATTTAAGTAAAGCCGTATTACTCCAGGCGGTTCACTTGCTTAGCGAAAAATTTAAACACGTAAGTTACTTCCCTTCTTATGAATTGGTAATAGATGTTTTACGTGATTATAGATTTTTTGAAACTGACATGGTACATCCGTCTGTTATGGCTGTTGATTATGTATTTCAGAAATTTTCTGAATGCTATATTGCGAAAAAAGAGCAACCGATTGTAAAGGAAATTGAAAAGATAATTGCTGCAAAAAATCATCGGCCTTTTCATGCCGGCACCGATGCGCATATTATATTTAAATACACTCATCTGCAGAAAGCTAAAGAGTTACAAGCATCGCATCCGCATATAAATCTTGATGAAGAAATTAATTATTTCTCCATGCAGTAGCGACATATCTTTCCACATCCTGTATGTGTATTTTTATTTGGCTTAATGTTTGAAACATCAGCAACAAAACTTAATTATGAAACAATTTCAAACTCTACTCTTAATATGTTGTGCTGCTGTTGTTCTTTACGCCTGTAATGCAACAAAGGCCCAGAAGGGGGCTGCAATTGGTGGAGCTGGTGGTGTTGTGTTGGGTTCAATAATTGGTAATGCTACCGGTAACAAAACCCTTGGAACGATAATTGGCGCTGCAGTTGGCGGTACAGCTGGTGCTGTGATTGGAAACAAGATGGATAAACAGGCGAGAGAAATTGAGAATGATTTGCCAGGTGCAAAAGTTGAAAGAGTAGGAGAAGGTATTGTGGTGGAGTTTAATGAAAAAATACTGTTTGATTTTGCACAGTCTTCTCTGGGTGATGCCTCAAAGGCAAATTTGGATAAGCTGGTGAATGTTCTTCAAAAATATCCTGACACTGATATTGAAATTCAGGGGCACACTGATACCCGTGGCGCTGATGATTATAATATGGGTTTATCAGAACGCCGTGCAACTACCGTGGCAGACTATTTAAAACAAAAAGGTATAACTACCACAAGAATTACAACAAAGGGTTATGGTGAATCAGCTCCAAAATATAGTGAGGTTACGACTGATAGCATGGCTATGAACAGGCGTGTAGAGTTTTTAATTACGGCTAACAAGAAAATGCAGGAAGAGGCCAAAAAAGAAGCTAATAATTAAATTTAAAGATCATTACTTGTATAAAATGCCCGGTTATTCCGGGCATTTTTAATGTATCCTATCACCTCTCACATCTAGATCTAACATTATTGCTCTTTCATAAACCAACCATTCCTGCCAGCGTTGTCTCACAACTTTTCTATCGAGATAATGTTCAGCTAAAGTGATAAATGAGGTGTAATGACCTGCTTCACTTTCCATAAATTTTCTATAGAAAGCTCGTAAGTAAGCGTTATCCAAGCCTTCACTTAATCTTTTAAAACGTTCACAACTACGGGCTTCAATTAAGGCCATAATTAAAAGCTGATCGAGCAGCCGTTCATCAGGACTACCGCCCTTTTTTTGAAAGGCTAATAACAGATTTACATATTCATCCTTTCTTTGCCGGCCTAGCCTCAAGCCACGTTTACGCAATTCAGCAAGCACCAGTCTAAAATGTCCCCATTCTTCAGTAACAATCGGTGCCAGTTCGTTTACTAATTCGTCTTTGTCATTGTGTTTTTGAATAAGTGAGATACAACTGTTGGCCGCTTTCTGCTCGCAATAGGCATGATCAGTAAGAATGTCTTCCAATGAAATGGCCGCCAGATCAACCCATCTCGGGTCACTCACCAATTGCAGACCTAAAATGTTTTTAGTATCAGCAGATAAACTTTCCATCCTTCAAAAATAAATTCTATTTATTTGTAATGGCAACGTTTAGTAAGTATTCAGACGAAAAGAACAAGTGAGCAAAACATTTTTAGATAAAAAATTAAAAGAACGCAAGGTCTTAAATGCGTTTCGAAGCTTAAAGATTTCTTCAGAAACTATAGACCTCTCTAGCAATGATTACCTGGGTATTACAAAAAATAAATTGATAGATACTAAGGATCGAAAAGGTGATCACAGCAGCACGGGCTCAAGGTTGCTATCTGGTAATTATAAATTAATTGAAGAAGCTGAAAACTTCATAGCGACGATTCATAAAGCAGAAGCCGGCTTGATATTTAATTCAGGCTATGATGCCAACATTGGATTGTTAAGTTGTGTGCCGCAGAAAGACGATGTGATATTGTATGATGAATTGATACATGCATCCGCAAGAGATGGCATGCGTTTAAGCTTTGCATCAACCCAGCGCTTTAAGCATAATAATGTAGCTGACCTTAAAGAAAAACTGAAACAGGCACGATCATCTGCCAAGGAAATTTTTGTAGTAACAGAGTCAGTTTTTTCAATGGATGGAGATATAGCACCCCTTAAATTAATACAAGAAAGTTGCGCCCAATATGAAGCGCATTTAATTGTAGATGAAGCACACGCCACCGGCATAATTGGGGCTCAGGGTTTTGGCCTTGTTCTACATCTTGGTTTAGAAGATAACTGTTTTGCCCGACTTCATACTTTTGGGAAGGCCTGTGGCGCACATGGCGCTATTATTCTGGGAAGCGAAGAGTTGAGACAATACCTTATTAATTTTTCAAGACCATTTATTTATTCTACCGCATTGCCTGAAACCTCTGTTCAGGCAATACTATCTTCTTACCAAATTTTTCCTTCTCTTAATAATGAGCGTGCGCATTTAAAAGATCTTATTAGCTTTTTTAAACTTTCTATAAACAAGGGTGCATCTAACCAACAGGTAAAAATATTACAAAGTGAAACTGCTATACAGGGAATGATTATCCCTGGTAATGAAAATGTAAAAGCCGTTGCGTTAAGGCTCCAAAATAATAATCTGGATGTAAGGCCAATACTATATCCGTCGGTGCCGAAGCTAAGAGAACGGCTGCGTATTGTACTTCATAGTTTTAATACTAAAGAAGAAATAGCGATGTTATGTAATGCATTGGCTTAATGTCTGTTTGTTTGTGTACTTTGCTATCTTATTAATCTGATGAAAATATTAGCTTTTAGCCTTGCGGCAATTGTGACAATAGTACTTATAATCATTTTAAATTCAACGCTTGTATTGCCTGCACCACTAGGTAAATTGTTATCACCACAGCATGGCATTTGGCAAAATGCTGAACCTGTAGATAAAGATTTTTCCAAGGCTTTACATTTTGCCGGCCTTAAAGGCAACGTTAATGTTTACTTTGATGACAGGCTTGTGCCACATGTTTTTGCAGAACAGGAGAATGATGCCTGGTTTGTACAAGGTTATTTACATGCTAAGTTTAGGTTATGGCAAATGGAATTGCAAACGCTTGCTGCTGCCGGTCGTGCCAGTGAAATCATCGGTAGCAAAGCGCTTGACCATGACAGGGAATTCCGCCGGCTGGGCATGGTTTACGCTGCTGAAAATTCCCTGGAGGCAATGGAGCAGGATCCGGCCACAAAAAATCAATGCGACAGCTATACAGCCGGTGTTAACGCATATATAGCAAATCTCAGTGAAAGCGAGTTACCTTTTGAATATAAATTGATCGGTTACAAACCAGAAAAATGGACAAATTTTAAAACCGCTTTGTTTTTGAAATATATGTCTTACGATCTCGCCGGGCATGAAGAAGATTTTGAAATGACAAATGCAAAAAATCAGTTTAGCGGAAAAGATTTTGATTTGTTATATCCGTTACAAAGCGATTCTACGGAACCGATTATTCCTAAAGGAACTGTATATAGTTCTCCAAAATTTAATGTTATTAGACCTGCAACAGCCGATTCATTATATTATAAAGACAGCAGTGCTATAAATATTTCCGCCAGTAAACCAGATAAAGAGAATGGCAGTAATAACTGGGCTGTAAGCGGCTCAAAAACTTTATCCGGTGCACCTATACTTTGCAATGATCCACATCTCGGTCTAAATCTGCCTTCAATATGGTATGAGATGCAGATCGTAACGCCTGAATTTAGTGTTTATGGTGCAACCTTTCCCGGTGCTTCCTCTGTAATTATTGGCTTTAATGAAAATTGTGCTTTTGGTTTTACAAATGGTGGGAGAGACGTGAGAGATTATTATGAAATCAAATTTAAAAATAAATCACGCAAAGAATATTGGTTTAATGGCCAATGGCAACCGGCCACATTAAGGATTGAGAAAATTGCTATTAAAAATGAAGTACCCTACTTTGATACTGTAGCTTATACAGTGTTTGGCCCTGTGATGTTTGACCCAACGTTTTATAAAGATTCATTTGTAAGCAATAAGAGTTATGCGGTTAAATGGTCAGCACATGATGCCAGTAATGACCTAAAATGTTTTTCATTGCTTGATCGTGCAAAAAATTATGATGACTATAAAAGTGCAGTAAATTTTCTACTAACGCCGGCACAAAATTGTGCATTTGCTTCAAAAGATGGAGACATTGCTATCCAGACACAGGGCCGCTTTCCGGCCAAATGGAAAAGACAGGGAGATTTTATTATGCCGGGGTTTGATAGCAGCTATATGTGGCAGGATTTTATACCACAGGATGAAACGCCGTATCAATATAATCCCGAAAGAGGCTTTATAAGCAGCGCTAACCAGGTGCCGGCTGACACATCATATCCTTATTATCTCGGCAGCGATTACCCAATGGCACGTGGCTATCTCATCAATAAAAAGTTGAGTGCCATGAATGACATCAGCATAAAAGATATGATGGCCTTGCAAACGAATACTGAAGATGCATTTGCAAAGATGGCTATGCCGCTGGTAATTAAATATATAAGTGAAAAAGAGTTAGAGAAAGCGCCGGGGAAGTATCTGCAAATTTTAAAGGCGTGGAATTTTCATGACGATGCTACATCAACAGGAGCAACAGTATTTAATGTGTTTTGGGACACTTTTGAAAAGGAAGTCTGGCTGGATGATCTTGAAAAGATTAAAGGTGTAAAATCTATGCCTTCCAAAACAACATTGCTTGAAAATCTTTTAAAGGACTCTGCTTTTAAATTTATTGATAACAGTCATACCTCGGAGTTTGAAACACTTCCGGACATTTTAACGTCATCATTTAACATAGCTTCAGATTCGTTACAAAAGATTGAAGCCGCAGGTAAACTTAAATGGTCCGACTATAGAGCAACACATATAGATCATCTAACCAAACTCCCGGCTTTAAATCGTTCCGGAATTATTTCAGGCGGCGGGCCGCTTACTATTAATGCTTTAAAAGAAACACACGGGCCAAGCTGGCGAATGATCGTAAGCCTTACGCAAAAAATTGAAGCTTATGGCGTGTATCCTGGTGGCCAAAGTGGTAACCCCGGCAGCAGGTTTTATGACAACTTTATTGATCGATGGGCTGATGGAAAATATTATCCTTTATGGCTAATGACTGCCGGAGAAGGACAAGATAAGAGGGTCAAATGGACTATGACGTTCAGCGGTTCATAAATTAAACTATCATCAATTTGCTTAAATGAAATTCTTTGCGGTTATAGTTATAATAATTGTTCTTGGTTTTGCAGGATGCTTAATATTACCCTGGTGGAGCATTGCCTTAGTTGGTTTCATAACTATTCTCCTAATTCCGTTAACACCGTTGCGAAGTTTTTCTGCAGGATTTATCGCTATTTTTATTTTATGGTTTTTATCAAGCTTATGGATAAGCAGCAACAACAATCATATACTTGCGCAAAAGGTATCGTTGATAATACTTAAAATGAACAGCCCATTTTTATTAATTTTCATCACTGCTATTATTGGCGGATTAATAGCAGGTCTTGGAGCATTATCAGGAAGTTTTTTATGGACCGCTTTTCAAAAAAATAAAGTTGAGTAAGGCATTAAAGTGACTTGCCTGTCAATAACTAAGAAAGTTTATAAATACACTTTGTCACGTGTACGTGCGGCTTTATATATGGCTTCAATAATTCGTATATCTTTTTTGCCTTCTTCTCCTGAAACTATTATGTCTTTATCTTCTTTTATACATTCGGCAACATGATCTATCAATAGTGTTTGATCTGATACCTGTCCAAGGTGTAATATACCGGCACTTGTAGCGCCTTTTATGCCATCATAGCCAAAAGCTGGCTGCAGCCTCGCCCATCCATGTTCAGACTCTACATTTAATTCACTTAAATCCTCAATGTAAGTAGTAAAACATTCAGCCAATACATCATTGTCAAAATGCATTTGCCAGGCAATAGATTCTTCAACCGTTTTATATTTATCGGGATCATTTTTTTTGCTTTCCTGTGCAGTAACATAAACTGGTTCAAGACCTGTCGCATATCTTGCGGCCTGAATGCAGTAGATACCGACGTTTACTAGTGGCCCACCGCCGGCAACACTTTTTTCAAGCTCCCAACCTTCTGCATCTGTGATGCCATTTTTAGCAATTATCTTTCTTACGTTCCCAAATACCTTTTCATCAGCAAAGCGTTTTATTTCCATGTTGTGTGGCTCAAAATGTAAACGATAACCAATTGCTAATTTAACGCCGGCTTCGTCACAGGCTTTTATCATACTATCACACTCTGCAGTACTTATTGCCATCGGTTTTTCGCAGATAATGTGCTTACCCGCCCGGGCAGCTTTAATGGTATATTCAGCATGTAAAGCATTAGGTAAAACAATGTATACAATGTCAATTTCTTTATTGTCAATTATCGTCTCAAACTCATCATTGGAATAAAAGGCAATATTCTCAAGCTTTTGATTTAGCGCCCATTCTTTTGCCTTTTCTACCGACGTTGAAATAGCTGCGGCAATGAAACAATGTTTTGACTGTTGAATACAATTAACTAATTGGTCAGTTGTATACTGACCAAGTCCTAACAAAGCAATACCGTACTTATTATTTTTCAAGAGTAAAGATTTTTGGAAGGTGATTTCAAATGAATTAGTGAATTAAGATTAAATATTTTCTTTTTTGGTAAGAGTGTTAACGACAATGATGCCAAAAAGAGCGCAAGAATCGGGTAGGTTAAAATTAGATGTCAATCTATTTTTGTGAATAAATGTTATAACATGAGTGTTCAGGAAGAAAGTAATTATAACAGAATAGCAAAAGCTATAGAATATATTCAACAGAATTATAAGATGCAACCAGGGCTTGATGATGTGGCGGCAAATGTTAACCTTAGCCCGTTTCATTTTCAGCGCCTGTTTACTGAGTGGGCTGGTGTAAGCCCGAAAAAATTTTTGCAATACGTTACGGTGCAGCACGCCAGGGACATGCTTAAAGTTCAACAGTCCACTTTAAGTGATGTGGCTTTTGAAACAGGCCTCACAGGCACAGGCCGTTTGCATGACCTGTTTATAAATATTGAAGGAATGACACCCGGAGAATTTAAAAATGGCGGAGAGAATCTGAATATTAATTATAGCCATGCCGAAAGTCCGTTTGGTAATATCATTGTTGCCTCAACGCAAAAGGGCATCTGCTATTTAGCATTTGCAGATGATGAAGTACAGGCCTTAAATGCACTTAAAAATAGATTTCCTAACGCATTTTATAATCAAGTTGTTGATCTTGCTCAACAAAACATTCTATATATTTTTTCACATGACTGGAGCAAGCTTAACGAGATCAAGTTGCATTTAAAGGGCACACCATTTCAATTAAAGGTTTGGGAAACACTACTAAAAATTCCAACAGGTAAATTAGTTACTTATGGAACCGTCGCTAAGTCTATTGATCAACCATCAGCATCAAGAGCCGTAGGGACGGCCATTGGCGATAACCCGGTTGCCTTTCTCATTCCCTGTCATCGTATTATTCAATCCAGCGGCGCCTTTGGCGGCTATCACTGGGGCGGTACTCGCAAAGCCGCTATTATTGGTTGGGAAGCTGCGAAAACTTTTGGTGATTGAAACTTGCGTGATAATTGACCTGAGATGTTTTTACATTCAGAACTGGCAGGTAATGCACTACAGCGGTTGACTGAAGTGGCGACGTATGTTTTTGGGGAATAAAAAACTTAAATTTTCGGTAATCTTAAATGTCCTTCCGTTAAAAGAATTTAAAAAGATAATCGTATATTTTTCACGTCGCAAATTGAAGCAATACAATTAGGCTACAAACCATGTGCACATTGTATGAGAGGGGCCCGTCTTGAATGGCAAAAACAACTCTACAAATTATCTTGAAAGCAGATATGAGATGACTTAAACTTCAGCAAAACTGCTGCGGATCTTATCAATTAATGATGTAGTAAACATTTTTGAAGCCGTATGAATCATATTTTCAAACGCCACTGCATGCGAAATGCCATGACCAATTATTACTGGCTTATTAATACCAAGGACTGGTACGCCACCATAAATTTCGAAATTAAAACGCTCAAAGTGTTCATCTACAATCTTACGGCGATTGACAAGATCATGGATAGATTCAGCAAATTTTAACAATACATTCCCGGTAAAGCCCTCGCAAACCACTACATCAGCTTTGTCTAATAAAATGTCTCTCCCTTCAATATTGCCGACAAAATTAATTGAGGCACTTTCCTTTAAAAGTTGATGAGCGGCCTGCGTTAGTAAATTACCTTTGCTTTCTTCTTCACCGATATTTACAAGACCAACTTTTGGGTTATCAAATCCTAAGACATGCTTCGCATAAAGTGACCCGAGAATAGAAAATTGTAACAGGTTTTCCGGTTTACAATCCGAGTTCAAACCAACATCTACCAAAAGCCCAAGACTGCCATTTTCACGGGGCAGATAACCGCCAATTGTTGGTCTTAGTATGCCATCAATAGCTTTGATGGTGAATAAAGACCCAACCATCATAGCGCCTGTATTACCGGCACTTATGAAAGCATCTGCTTTGCCCGTTGCTAATTGAAAAAAGCCAACACCAATTGAAGACTGCGGTTTTTCTTTAAGAGCTTTTGTAGGATGTTCATGCATTTCGATGACTTCCGGTGCATGTACGATTGTGATAAGATCTTTTCGGAAATGATATTTTTTTAAACCATCATTTAAAATAGTTTCATCACCAACCAATAACAGATGAGCCTTTTCTGATGCGTTTTGCAAGTAAAATTCAACACCTTTAAAAGCTTCCTGCGGCGCAAAGTCTCCGCCCATCATATCAATCGCAATAGTCATCTTAAAATATTGTCCTGCCTTGGTTTAAAAAAAATCCAAAACCCAAAGTTGAAGTTAATCAATCCTTTGATTTTGGATAATCTGAAAAATGTATGTTAGTCTAAGCCTTTGCCGGAGATACTTCTGCTACAACTTTGCCTTTATAAAATAATTTGCCTTCACTTACATGAGCCCTGTGACGCACATGTGTTTCCCCTGTAGTGCTGTCTACACTTAATGTTGGCGCTACGGCCTTATAATGTGTTCTTCTTTTTGCGCTTCTTTGCTGACTATGTCTGCGTTTTGGATTTGGCATAACCTGGTATTTTTTATATTAATTTTTATTGTCCTTAAACTTTTCTAAACCTTTTAATAAAGGGTTATTTGCCCCTTTTGCAGCTTCCTGCATCTTCTTAAGCATTGTCAAAACTTCTTTATTGCATTGCGGTCCTCCGATCTCATTTTCACTACACATCCTTTGCGTCGGAATACTTAGACTCACAAATTCATAAATCCAGTCTGCCACATGAAGGTGACTTTCCGTTCTGGAAATATAAAAGATGTCCGGATCTTCTTCATTGTTATTCATCTCGTCAGGATTTTCTACCAGTTTAACTATCATATTAAACTCATCCCAAAGCTCAAGACCAAGATTATTACCACATCTGTCACAGGTAACATCTGTTTTACCGCTTACTTCGAATTTTAGCATCATAAAAGATGCATTTTTTTCTAACGTAAGTTTAATTGCTGCACTGCAGTTATTAAAATCGGCACTTACATAATCTGAAAAGAACTTATCCTCTACCTCGTAACTAAAATGATGCAGGCCAGGCTTTAAGGCTACAAATGCAATATCAAATTCACGCCGGTTAGCCATCACGCTTATTTTAAAGGCTGGCAAAGGTAATGATTTTGGCATTAAAAACTCATGATTTTATGGTCTGTTACAGGTAGTAACGGTAAAGCATCAAAGCCACAAGTTTATCTTTGGAATATAATGATTAGCAAGTCGATACAAAAACGTTGGTGGGTTGTTTCCATATTAGTTTTGCTGACTGTCGTTTTAATTGCAGCATCTTTTAGGTCGTCATTTATAGAAGATCAATATTCACTTGGAGTTTATCCTTATATTTCTTTTGCATTTAGATTGGTGACTGGCTGGCTTCCTATTAGCGTTGGAGATACTATGTACCTCGCATTTGGCTGTTACCTGGTTTACATAGTAATAAGGGCATTTATTGCGATTTTCAAAAGAAAAGTTTCAAAAAAGTTGATTTATAAATGGCTGTTTCTAATGCTTTGTTTTTGCCTCGGTACCTATGTTTTGTTTAATCTTTTCTGGGGGCTTAATTATGATCGCAAAGGTCTAATTAGCCAGTTTAAACTTGATACAGCGAGATATTCAAATGATGATTTACTCCAGCTGCAAACTGTTGTGATCCAATCTTTAAATAATAATAAACGGGAGCTTATAAATAGCCGCAAAAATTATCCTTCGAACAAAGAACTTTTTAAAAGAGCTACTAACTGTTTTGCTTTCGCTGCTATAAAAAAAGATTTCCTGACCTATAAAATGCCCTCAGTAAAGCCTTCTGTCTACAGTTGGTGGTGCAGTTATGCAGGTGTTTCCGGCTATTATAATCCTTTTAGCGGTGAGGCTCAGGTAAATGTTGATATGCCGAAATTTATTTTGCCTTTTACTACTTGTCACGAAATAGCACACCAACTTGGTTATGCCAGTGAAAATGAAGCCAATTTCGCCGGCTTTCTTTCTGCTACATCTTCTAAAGACCCATTGTTCAATTATTCAGCTTATTTAGAGATCTTTTTGTATGCCAACAGGGAGATGTATTTCACCGATTCACTTTTAGCAAAAAACCAATTTGATTTGTTAGATAGAGAAGTTAAGGTAGATGTTAAAGAGTATCGTGACTTTTTTTTGCGCCACAGCAACATTGCTGAACCAATAATTACATGGATTTATGGCAAATATTTAAAGGCTAATCAGCAACCCAAAGGCTTGAAAACTTATAACGAAGTGTTGTCTTATTTAATAGCTTATCAAAAACAGTACGGAAGGCTTACGCTCTAAGGGTATTTAGAAGCTGTTCTTCCACATCATACTTTCAACAGGCTTACTTGGCTGGCCGCTATATTTAGCAGAATTTTTTTGATTGTATTTTTCTCTTACTGTGCCGTCCACAGGAAAATAAATAAGCTGGCCAATAGGCATGCCGTTATAAATGCGAACAGGCATTTTGCACGAAATTTCGAGGGTCCAGTTGCCACAAAAACCTACATCGCCTTTACCTGCAGTTGCATGGATATCAATGCCAAGCCGCCCGGTAGAAGATTTGCCTTCCAGGAAAGGCACGTGTGCATGTGTCTCTGTGTATTCTGCCGT
>JBDSRT010000189.1:0-7207 GCA_039929165.1 Ginsengibacter sp. | reverse complement strand
TAGCGCAATAATCTGAACAAAATTTTGTTACAGTGGTCTTCGCGGTAAATACTTTATTACAATGTTGACAAACCTTCTTTAATCGAATATTGCTACTCATTATTCAAACATTTGTGCCCAGAATTGTTTATTTAAGCCCTATAATGAATTATACTGTCCTAAACTGCCATCTTCTCTCTTTTCTCTAAGCCACTTTGTACCCCGCTGAAATCAATAAGAAAGGTACAAAGATAATCCTGGCAAAAATACAAATAAAGTAAAATTTGGTAAATCACCTAAGATGTAGTCCTGATAATCAATACAGATGATAAAGTGAGGTAAAATGGAGTTAAGTTATGGACAGCGTCTATTTTCCGATACAGAACTTACTAAAGATATAATCCAGTCGATCTTCATTTGTTACTTCTCCCGTAAGCTCTCCGAGATAGTGCAGGCAATTTCTTATCTCTAGTGATAATAGATCTATATAAAGATTATCATGCAATCCATTTTTAATATTTTCCAGAGATTCATTAACTTTTTCCAGGGCCTGGAAGTGCCGGCTGTTAGTAATAATCATACTTTCGGCCTCCAAGGCACCGTGGGCTACCTTATTAAATAAACTTTCCTTGAGTTCATTTATCCCTTTATCATCTCTAGCCGAGATAAACAAAACTTCGCTTAAATCATGTTTTAACAACATAAGCTGTTCACTAGCTAATTCATCACTTTTGTTACCGACTAAAATGTATTTTTTATTACGGTCGTGCAACTCATTTGAAACCCTGATGAGTTCTTCATTATCGAAATTTTTCACATCAAAAACATACAACACAACCTCGGCCTGCGTTATTTTTTCCTGACTTTTGGCAATGCCAATCATTTCAATTTTATCATCTGAGTGTTGCCGTAAGCCGGCGGTATCAATCATTCTAAAAAGTATTCCCTCGATGTTAAGTACTTCTTCAATGGTATCACGGGTAGTACCAGGTATGTCGCTTACAATGGCTCTTTCATCATTTAATAAAGTATTAAGCAAAGTAGATTTACCTGCATTAGGTTTTCCTACAATGGCTACACTTACTCCGTTTTTAATTACATTACCTAAAGCAAATGACTGCAATAATCTTTTTGTGGTTTGAGATAACGATTCAATTAAGTTCTTCAATCTTGAGCGATCGGCAAATTCCACATCCTCTTCACTAAAATCAAGCTCAAGCTCTATTAGTGCTGAAAATTCTATTAGCTTCTCTCTAAACTGTTTCAATAAGTCCGAGAATCGACCCTTGATATTATACATCGCCGCCCTTTGCGAGGCAGCACTATTACTCGCAATTAAATCGCCAACAGCTTCTGCCTGCGTCAAATCAAGTTTTCCATTCAAGAATGCACGTTGAGTAAATTCGCCAGGTTTAGCCAATCTTGCACCGGAAGAGATGATTGCGTTTAAAACTATTTGCTGAACATAAGGAGAGCCGTGACAACTTATTTCAACCATGTCTTCACCTGTGTAAGATTTTGGAGATCTAAAAATCGACAGGACTACTTCATCAAGTAATTGACCATTGTGTTTTAAAACACCAACATGCAAGGTATGTCCTGGCTGGTTTGTCAGGTCTTTTGAGATAAACATTTTATTGCAAATATTGAAAGCGTCTGTACCACTAACCCTAATTACTCCCAATGCGGCAATTCCTGGCGGCGTTGCTAACGCGGTAATTGTATCATCCCAGCCATACAATTTTGTGTTCATTTGCAAATTACTTAAGCAATAAAAATTTGAGTTTATAGATATAAAAAAGCCGTTGCAGTGTTGCAACGGCCTTTTTTAACTTAAAGAATTTTTTGTATTACTGTTCTTCTATCTTAAACTGTATCGGCTGTTCACGGAAAGCTTTTACAAACCTACCATTCTGTTGAGCAGGTTTCCACTTTGGCCCCTTACGAATAGCATTTACTGCAACCTCAGCAAGTTTGGTACCCTTCATGGTAATAGCTTCAACATCACTTACATTACCTCCCTTGTCAACAATGAATCGCACCCTGCATTGGCCAGATTCGCCTGCCTCGGTTAATTCATCTATATTATTATTAATGGCCTTTGACACATAATTTCTCCAGGCACCTTCTCCACCCGGAAATGAAGCTTCTATTTCAACCTTAGTAAAAACTTTGTCTTCGTCTTCTACCTTAGCCGGCGGCGCTTCAATAGCTTTCCCGGCATCCTCAATAGGTGGTGCCACTATACCAATATCTTTATCACCCTCAACTGTTTTTACATCAACTTTGGCTTCTTCCAGCTCTTTAACTTCTGGTGGCGGCTTTACTACCTCTTCATCTTTAACCACTTTAGGCGGCGTAAACTGAATAGTTTTAATTGGCGGCGGCGGCGGCAATTTTGGCGGCGGCGGTGGCGGCGGTGGCGGCTCCTCAGGTTTTACCTGCTGTAGCTCCAAATCTTTTACTACCATTGGCTTAACATCTTCACTTTCCTCGAGCTTCCTGGAAATTGCCGACGAAACAAATACTAAAACAACCAGGCCCAAAGTAATTAATATAGAAGTATTAATCCGGCGATTATATGTTTTTCTAAGTTCGTAAGCTCCATATTCTTTATTCTTTCCTTCGAAAATAATATCGAGCAGACTCGCACCTAAAATTTTATTAGTTTCCATAATGTAGTTTATATTTTCTAACTCGCTTAAGTATTCAACTATTGGATACCTGCAGACTGTTCCGTAAGCTGAATTAGCCTAAATTCATCGTCTGTTGGGTCAATCATAGCATAACGCTTAATGTCGTTAATAGACATTTCATCCAACATGTCAACTGCATTTTTATATGTAGCGTCCTTATCAGGCTTAATAGTTATAAAAAAATCATCAACAGGCGTACTCTTCTTTTTATCTAAAATGATTTTTCTTACATCTTTATAAGTGGATGTTTGAAGCGTTGCCGGGTCGCTGCCAAAATAATAGTATACTACATCTTTTTTACCAAGCATTAGGGTAAGCGATCCAGACTCTTTTACTTTATTCAATTCATCCGGGGTATCAGTATCCTTAGGCATCGCCAAATTCATTGCGGTTGGCTGTGCCATTGTAGTGGTGAATATAAAAAAAGTGATCAACAAAAATCCCAGGTCAACCATAGGTGTAAGATCAACTCTTGTTGAAAGCTTTTTCCCTTTTTTAACGCCGGGTCCTTTCTTATGACCCCCGCCGCCTTTTACCTCCATTTCTGCCATTGTAGTAAATTTATTTTATGAATATTATGGCTCTGGTACCATTTCGCCAGCCATATTTTTTCTATAGAGCTCAGAACCTTCCGGCACGTCTTCAGCATTGGTAACTAACTGATACTTGAAAATCTCGTTTTTCTTAAAAGCTTCAATTATTGACTTGAAACCAGGATACTTTGCATTATTGTCTCCTTTAATAAGCCAATTAGTTTTTCGTCCTTTAGTTGCATTGGCAGCGGCATTTATCCAAGCCTGCAGTTCATTGTTTGTACTATCTGTTGGAATTCCTGTAAGAGTAGTTGTCTTTAACTGCTCAGGGCTTAAACGGTTAAATTGGTTAAGCTGTGACAATGATGAACCAACGAACGTTGAATTCATAAAGTATTTTTTATCATCAGCCGAGAAATTTATATTCCTGCTTTTGCCAAGTTCGTCAAATATATCCCCTTTCATGTCTTCACTCATATCAAGGAACACTTTACCTTCCTTATCCAACGAAATGGTAAAGGCATTAGACTGGGGAGCCGCTTTAGATGATACTGAACTAGGAGGAGTTACGTCGATAGCTTCAGCAGGTTTAAATTTTGTAGTTAATATGAAAAAAGATAGTAACAAGAACGCTATATCGCACATAGCAGTCATATCAATGTTAGTGCTGCCTCTTTTAATTTTACCTCTGCTCATGTTCTGAGTTTTAATTTAAGATGCGTAAATTTTTAAATTCCACATCAAACGTTTTAAATTATTTATACAGCGAGGCAAAACTTTGAGTAAGCGTAAAGCCTGACTCATCAATGCCATATGTAATACCGTCAATTTTAGTAGTAAAGGCGTTGTAGGCAATAATGGCAACTGCGGACGTTCCTATACCTAATGCAGTATTATAAAGTGCTTCAGAAATCCCTCTTGATAATTCTCTCGCCGCTTCTCCGCCACCTGATTCACCAAGGTTACTAAATGAACGAATCATCCCAACCACAGTACCTAATAAACCAATAAGCGTAGCAACTGAAGCAAGTGTAGAAAGGAAGACTAGATTCTTTTCAAGCATTGGCAGCTCAAGTGCTGTAGCTTCTTCAACTTCTTTTTGTATAGCCAGAACTTTTTGCTCGGTAGAAAGTTCGCTTTCAGTGATCATTTCCTTATACTTCCGTAATCCGGCTTTCATTACATTACCAACGGAGCCTTTTTGCTTGTCGCATTCGGCAATAGCTGCGTCTACTTTTTTATCTGCAAGGTAAAATTGCACTCTTCTGATAAATTCAGCATTTGACCCTTTGCCACCAGCCTTTGACACGGTTAATAACCTCTCTATAACAAACGTTATAACAATAAGAAAACAACCGATTAAAACAGGCACGATAATTCCGCCCTCGTACATTTTTGAAAAATTGGATTTCGGACCTTTATGATCAGGCCAAAAACCGCCGGCAGTGTCAGGGGTTGTAAAGTTTGAATTGGCACCCATTACAAATCGCCAAATGCAGTAACCGGCCACTAAACAGATTATAGGTGCCAGTAACGAAATAATGTTATTAGATTTTTTTGCCTGCACTGAAGTACTAGCGCTAGAAGATGATCGTACAGTGGGTGTTGTTTCTGCCATGACAGTAGTTTTTTAGTGAGTGAAATTTAAGTTAAACGTGATTAAATATTTGATTGTACAATTCTAACGAAAATTAAATTCAAAACTAACAAGTGATTAATAATTTTTTTAACGCTTTATTTTTTAATCAAAATATAGTTGCATGCTACATCTGGGCCAACTTTAAGATTTAGTTTCCCACGATTTTAAATTAAAGATTATGACGGGGATTATCAAAGGAATTGAACTTAGAATGCGCAATATAAGGCTTCTATTCATACCGCAATGCTACAATCGGATCAAGTTTTGAAGCTTTTATAGCCGGGTATAAGCCTGCACATAATCCTACAAGAGAACAGGTTACTATACCGATGATTACCCAACCCCACGGCACCACGAAACCTGTTTTTAAAACGATACCGAAAAGGTTGCCAACCAGCACGCCTAAAATAATACC
Source organism: Ginsengibacter sp. (assembly GCA_039929165.1). Taxonomy (GTDB): domain Bacteria; phylum Bacteroidota; class Bacteroidia; order Chitinophagales; family Chitinophagaceae; genus Ginsengibacter. The sequence continues at coordinate 1,945 of JBDSRT010000189.1, read as the reverse complement.
GAACAAAGCACCAAAAAGGCTGATAATAACAGACTCAAATAAAAATTGCTGCCTGATGCTAAGCCTTGTGCCGCCTAATGCTTTTATCAGTCCGATTTCCCTGGTACGTTCATTAACCGCAACCAACATAATGTTCATTAATCCTATTGATGCACCAATAAGCGTTATCAGCCCAATGAAGGCTGCAGCCGTAGTTATGCTGCCAAGACTGTTTTGAAACATCTCTGCGATGCTATCACTTTTGTCAACAAAGAAATTGTCTTCGTCTGTAAAAGCAAGCCGTCTTATAGGTCTGAAAATGCCTTTAGCTTCACCAATAGCTACATCCATATCCTTTACATTACTTACCATGATACCAATGTTGAAAGTGGTGCCGGCAGCAGCATGCAGCCGCCTGATGTTATTATAGGTTGTGATCACCACATTGTCAGCGTTTAAGAAGGCACTTGACCCTTTATCTTTTAGCACACCTATGATCCTGTATTTATTATTGGAAACAGTAATAATTTTATCGATCGCCTTTTCTGGGTTATCGCTATAAAATTTCTTTAAAACGCCATTGCCTAACACACAAACATTTCGGCCAGACTCAACATCAAGTTTATTAAAATTGCGGCCATAGGTTATAGTGTAACCACTCAACTGCAGGTAACTTTCATCACCGCCTAGAATCATAATATTAGGATTGGTCTTTACCTTCCCATCACTAACTATTACATTATTATTTCCCCGCATTGAAAGGCTTACTAATGCAGGAAAACTATACCGCTTTTTAAAAGCTTTTGCTTCTTCATAAGTTATAATTCTACCCAGGTTTGACTTCTTCTCTTTTAATGCATTCTTCTTTGTTTTTTTAAGCTCAGAATTATTATCACCCATACGGACCTGCCTGTCTTTATACCGAATAGTAAAAGCATTGGCCCCCATTGTAGAAAAACTTTCTTCAAGGCTTTGATTCATAGCTTTTATAGCTGTGATAATTCCTATAAGTGCCATGATACCAAAAGCTATAATCGCAACGGTGATGCCTGTGCGTAAACGGTTACCTTTTACGGTTCTAAAAGCAAGAGAAAAAGTGTCGCTTGTCCTCATATGACATCTACAATTTGAAACTAAAAGGTACAGAAAAGCTTAATAGTAAAGCCAATCGATTAGTAAGCCAGGCATGAAGCCAAGAAGAATTATGATGCCTGCAGTAATCAAAAGTAATACTTTAAAACTCTGGGAAACAGGTGCTGTTAAAGTAGAGTTGGAAGTAATGGCAGTTTTAAAATACATCGCTTGTATCACTCTAAAATAATAATAGGCACTAACGGCGGCACATAACACAGCAAAGATCACCAGCCAGGCCTGTTGCCCGGTTTTTAAGGCTGCGAGCAACATATAAAATTTTGAAGTAAATCCTGCAGTTAGCGGAATGCCGGTTAATGACAAAAGAAAAATGGTAGCAGCAAACGCTAAAACCGGTTGATGATCACCTAAGCCATTAAATCCCTCGATAGTAAAATCATTCATTTTTATTACAATAGCAAAAAGCCCGATAGAAGCAAGACAGTAAGCTGCTGAATATAATAACAACCCTTCGTTGGCTGTATTATTTAAGGCAAATAAAGCCAGCATCATAAAACCTGCCTGGGCAATACTTGAATAAGCCAGCATACGTTTTACACTCTGTTGAAAAACTGCTGTAAAATTCCCAATAAATAATGTTGCAGCCGCTATAATAACTATCAATGGCTGCCATTGAAGATGTGCTGTTACATAAGATGTTCTAAACAATTTTATAAAAGCAACAAAACCGGCAACCTTTACAATAGTTGCCATAAATGATGTAAACGCTGTAGGTGCGCCATCATACACATCCGGCGTCCAGAAATGAAATGGCGCTGCGGATACTTTAAATGATAAGGCAACGATCATCAATACCAGCCCTACAGATATCATT
>JBDSRT010000188.1:0-3475 GCA_039929165.1 Ginsengibacter sp. | reverse complement strand
CCTCATTTTCCCGGAAATTGTTGCCAAAATTTCATGACCGTTTTCAAGTTTAACCCTGAACATCGCATTGGATAAGGCTTCCAGGATTATACCGTCTTGTTTAATCAATGTTTGTTTGGCCATAAAGTTTTTGGGAGCGCAAAGATAAGTTTATTTATTTAAACTTTTAGTCAAAAGGCATATTTATTGCTTAGATGAGGATAAATTTACCAATATGAGATCACTTTTGTTAATATGCCTCCTTGCAACCTGTTTTTTTAGCTGTAAAAAGGACGAAAATCCTGACAATCCAAATGCTACTTCATATATAAATGTAGCCGCCGGTAGTACCTGGAATTACCAGGAAACCAACAATGATACAGGTACGCCTGCTACATCATCCTACACAGTCACCTCAACCAGCCGGGATACCTCAATTTCTTCAAAAACCTACCACATTTATGACAACAGCCGCGGCAGTCATTGGTATTTAAATAATTCAAATGGCGATTATTATCAATTTGATTCCTTGCCGGGCTTACTTGGAAATGGTGTTTTTGACAGGCTTTATTTAAAAACAAATTTAAGCGCTGGTCAAAACTGGGATCAAAATGTAAACCTGACTATTCCTAATGTGCCGTTGCCAATACCTATAACCATTACAAATAATATTGCCGAAAAAGGTATTGCCTACACGGTAAATGGTACAAACTATACAAATGTCATCCATGTGTCCACAAGCATTTCTTCAGCACTTATTCCTTCATCTTCTATCACAACAAGCATAAATAGTTATTATGCTGATGGAATAGGTTTGATAGAGAACAGTACGCAGATTGATGTGGATTATCTTGGTATAGTGCAGAATGTTAACCTGCAAACAAAGCTTTTAAGTAGTAATCTTAAATAATTAAAATGCTTCCTCAGTTAAGTGCACCTTCGTCATGTCCAGGTAGTGGTTTTGAAGATCGTGAACGCCGATAGGATGTAATATATGTCGGCGTTCATCGCGGTACCATATTTCAAACTTTGTAAAATCATCCGGAGAAAACAGCAAGATTCTAAAAGCGCCCTTCAGATATTTAACAGTGCCGTCATCATTATCCTGCTTTTGAAAACTAAGCTTTTTTAACTGTTCATCGTCTAAAGGCAAAGGTTTTAACTCTTCTGCCTTAAACCAAAAGTCCTGAACGCCATTATTTACGCAAATTTCTTTTTCATCACGATTCAGGTTTGTTACTTCACCCTGTGCTGTTTTGCCGTCGTATTCCGCAAGCACATAAGCTCCTGTTTTAATATCCTGGAATTTTATCATCGTTAAATTTTGAGGCTCAATTTATAATTTTTGCTATAAACATGTTTAAATTATTCATTCGATTACAAATATATTTTATGCCCGAGCCAACGCTATCGAGCTAATTACAAAATTTAAAATTTATGATCATACGGGTTTGAGCTTAGCCTTATAAACAAAAAATGGTTATTTGCATTTTTACCAATTGTGAACGTTAGCATTTTCTCATGACAAAAATTGGATTACTATCAGATACGCACAACGTTTTAAATCCAGCCATATTTGACCTCTTTCAAGAGTGCGATGAAATATGGCATTGCGGTGATTTTGGCACCATTAGCATAGCAGATCAATTAAGAGCTTTTAAGAACAAAAATTTTATGGTAAGAGGCGTATATGGCAATATCGACGGCTATGATGTGCGGAGTGTTTTTCCTGAAAAGCTATCTTTCACCTGTGAAAAAGTAAATGTGTTTATGCAGCATATAGGTGGTTATCCGGATCGCTATGCACGGGGGGTAAAAAATGATATACTTCAACATCAGGCAAAAATTTTTATTAGCGGGCATTCGCATATTTTAAAAATAATGTTTGATAAAAAAACAGATTGTCTTCATATGAATCCCGGAGCTGCGGGCAAACATGGCTGGCAAAAAATTAGCACAATTATCCGTTTTGCTATTGACGGCGCTGACATAATTAATTGCGAGGTGATTGAATTGTAGATCAACCTTTAGCTGAATATTTTACAACGTAATTTTGTTGCATGATCAAGTTGCTGATGAAAATTTTGCTTATGATGCTTTTTATTGCTTTGATATCCTGTAATGACGTAAAAGATAACAGCAACGATAGACAAACTCAAAATGAAGAACAAAGTTTGAGGGCATCAGTTAATCGATTTCCAGATTCTTTATTATTGAAGGAAGACCTTATTGAACATTATAGAAACAAAGGCAACTACGACTCGGCATTATCAATAACAAACGAAGCCCTGTTGCATGACAATCAAAACGTAGAGCTATGGGATATCAGGGGTGTATTAAATTATGAAAATGGAGATACACTTAATGCTATAAAGGCTTATGAAACATTGATTGACATTTATCCTTTACCTGAATATTTAATATCACTTGGGACAATGTATGCTCAAACAAAAAACCCAAAAGCCCTAATTATTGCCGATGCGCTGGTTGTTGCAAACCAGGCCAAAGCCCAAAGAGAAGCCTATTTTATAAAAGGTCTGTATTTTAATTACCTTAATAATCAGCAAACCGCCATAAGATATTTTGATAGCTCCATCGCTATGGATTATAACTATATGTTTGCTTATAGAGAAAAGGCTATTGCTTTGTATGGTCTTAGCAAATTCGAAGATGCCCTGAAAGTTTTGCAAAGAGCTGTAACTGTTCAAAATAATTTTGACGAAGGGTACTATTGGATGGGAAAGGTTTACGAAAAGCTGGATAGTACACAAAAGGCTGTAGAAAATTACCAGATGGCTTTGCTGTATGATAAAAATTTCATCGAAGCGAAAGAAGCTCTTCAACGCCTTAACCCGGGTAAGCAGTAATTCTATACTCACATTTAATTACAAAACATAATGCCCATAATTGCGCCTTCATTGTTAGCTGCTGATTTTCTTAATTTACAAAAGGTATGTGATATGCTCAACGAAAGCGAAGCAGATTGGTTTCACCTGGATGTAATGGATGGCGTTTTTGTACCGAATATAAGTTTTGGTTTGCCTGTTATTGAACAGATCACTAAAACAACATCAAAAATTTGTGACGTTCATTTAATGATTGTCGAGCCTGGTAAATACGCCGAGGCATTTAAAGCTGCCGGCGCTGATAATCTTACGGTACATTATGAAGTCTGTCATCATTTACACCGTAATATTCAACAGATAAAAGCCCTGGGAATGAAGGCAGGTGTAGGCATCAATCCGCATACAAAAGTTGAACTATTGAGCGACGTTCTGGAAGACATAGATGTTGTATGCCTGATGAGTGTAAACCCAGGCTTTGGCGGGCAATGCTTTATTCCAAACTCCTTAAAGAAAATTTCTGCGCTTCGTAAAATTATCGATGATAATAATTACAATACAAAAATTGAAGTTGATGGCGGCGTAACACTTGATAATGCTCAAGCTATTATTAATGCAGGCGCTCATGTTCTCGTGGCTGGTAACACCGTTTT
>JBDSRT010000187.1:0-3108 GCA_039929165.1 Ginsengibacter sp. | reverse complement strand
TGCTAAAGCCTACAGCAAATCTTTCAACTGGCGGAACTTCCACTGATGTTACTGAAGATGTACATCCCGTAAATATTATTATGGCAGAAAGAGTGGCAAAAATTGTTGGCCTCGATATTTGCGGGATTGATATTATGGCGTCGGATTTAAGAACACAACTATTTGAAAATGGCGGCGCTATACTCGAAGTTAATGCTGCGCCTGGTTTTAGAATGCATGTCGAGCCATCATCTGGTATTCCACGCAACGTTGCTGAGCCAATGGTAGATATGCTTTATCCTAAAGGCACAAATGGCAGAATCCCAATCATCGCTGTTACCGGAACAAATGGAAAGACGACTACGACACGATTGACAGCGCACATTTGTAAAACTGCAGGATATAAAGTTGGTTTTACAACATCTGATGGTGTGTATATACAGAACCAGCTTATGATGAAAGGCGATTGCACGGGGCCAAAGAGCTCCGAGTTTGTTTTAAAAGATCCTACTGTAGACTTTGCTGTGTTGGAATGCGCCAGGGGCGGAATTTTAAAAAGTGGCCTTGCCTTTACTAATTGCGACATTGCCATTGTAACCAATGTTACTGCAGATCATATTGGTCTTGGTGGCATTACTTCTTTAGAGCAAATGGCAAAGGTTAAATCTGTGTTAGCCGAAACTGTGTTCCCTGCTGGCTTTGCTATCTTAAATGCTGATGATGACCTTGTTTATGATATGAGTAAAACGTTAAAGTGCAACATTGCGTTATTCAGTATGGATGAAAATAATTCGAGGATAATAAGGCATTGTAAAAGAGGCGGTATGGCCGCTGTTTTTGAACACGGTTATATAACCATCATGAAAGGCAACTGGAAAACAAGAGTTGAAAAAGTACATGACATTCCCATCACGTTTGGTGGCAAAGCGGCCCACAATATTATGAACACATTGCCGGCAGTGCTCGCCTGCTTCCTTTACAGAAATATCAAAGTTGAAGATATAAGGCAGGCACTTCATACATTTATTCCTTCGGCCACACAAACGCCGGGAAGACTAAATCTATTTCAATTTAAAAATTTTAAATTCCTGGTTGACTTTGCTCATAATCCTGCAGGCTTGCAATTGCTTTGCGATTTTGTAAACAAATTTGAAGCTTCACCGAAAGTGGGCATTATCAGCGGCACCGGTGATCGCAGAGATGAAGACATCAGGGAAATAGGAAAAATTTCCGCAGAAAACTTTGATGAGATCATCATTCGCCAGGATAAAAATTTACGTGGCAGAACTGCTGAAGAAATAATTGGTCTCCTGGAGGACGGTATCAAAGAAGCTGGCAAAGATGTTCCCGTAAAAGTGATACCAAAAGAAAAAGATGCTATTATGTATGCCTACGAGAACGTAGTGCCAGGCTCAATTATAACTATTATGTGTGATGTAATACCGGATGCGCTTGACTTTATAAAGAATTTAAAAGAGCAGGAAGAGAACGGATAATTTAAATGGAAAAGAAGGCATTTTCAGTTTGAAAATAAAGTTCATACCCTTACTTTTGCACTCCCATTGTCCCATAGTATAAAGGTAGTACGACAGATTTTGATTCTGTTTGTCGAGGTTCGAATCCTCGTGGGACAACTGCCAATTTTTGAAATTCCTACTGCTATTGACTTTTATTTACGATTCACATTTCGGGGCATCTCTTGGGGTACAGTAAAGCTTTTCCTAGAACAAAGTGAATGATCTTTTTGATTTACCGGTATTATATCAAGGGAAAGAACTAAACATCCCGTCTCAGCTTATACAATCTGGGTATGTTCATAAATTCAAAATTAAAGTAAATGGATTGGAAATAATCTTCGAGCCGGACGAAGAAAGGAATTACAGGGCCTTGGTTGATAGTACGATAGCAGATAAGATGAGGCAAAGTGATATTGAGCTATGAAAGTTATTTCTGAAGCGCTACAGAGTTTACGATCTTTTATTAAGAAGATTCACCGAACCAATTTTACAGGTATATGTCTAGTTGTTCTAAAGCTAAAAACGGCCTATACTTTCTTAAACTATTGTGCTCTTTATAATATTGGACCTCAATATAAAAGTTTGGATTTTCCTTTAATCCAGGCAACATTGGTTCTGTATAATCATCGCGTGCACTCAATGATATAAACAAATTTGTTTAATTCCTGAACCTGGCCAGATAATGAAGATTTCTTTAGCCTGTTAGTTTTATTTAAAGCTGGAGTTATTGGCAGCTGCTTTATAAGCTGTTGCAGATAGTCTATTTTTATAGCGTACGAAACATTTTCTGCGCCACGATAAATTGACTTTATTATCCCAATTAAATTTCCTTTTTCATCGAAAAGCGGCCCCCCGCTATTACCAGGCTGAACAGGCGCTGAAACCTGATATGTAGTGATGTCCCCGTGGAAGCCCGTTTTAGAGCTAATAATTCCATTTGTCAACTTAATTTCTTCTCCCATCATTGCCCTTAAAGGGTAGCCCAAAACAAATACATTTTCGCCCACATTAGACCTATTTGTGCTTATCAAGTATGGTATCTTAAAAATCCCTGGGAATTTATTGTCATTAATCTGAATGATTGCTAAATCGTTTATTTTGTCTAAGACAATAACTTTTGCTTTGTAAGAAGCAGAAAAGTTTCCGTTGATTCCTTTTACAGTTACAGTGTTCGCATCGCCAACTACATGATAATTTGTAACGATAAACCCAGTACGTGTTATGGCAAAACCAGTTCCTGAAAAAGTAGTGCGTCGTGAACTTATTGTTGATAGAGGTGTTGGGTATTTTTCTGTCCACTCCGGTTCTGGAAATACATCTTTTGTAATTCTATCCGAGTCAAATCCACCTCCTTCCAGCGTAATTTCTTTCACATTAAAATGGCCCACAAAAGATCCGGTTGTACTTTGAGCTAAACTGATATTAGCGTATAAGAGACCCAAAGTAAGTGTGACGTTAAAGAAGATTTTACTGGCCGATTTCATGGACGGGCGGATTTAGCAATTTAACGCTTGCACGTCCGAAATATTATGAATCTCATTGCCATTTATTAACAGATGGGAACAGACAAGCGGCGATCATTTTATGGCCTTGGACTTTGATGATCCTCAAG
>JBDSRT010000186.1:0-3264 GCA_039929165.1 Ginsengibacter sp. | reverse complement strand
GCCAATTTTTTCCATATTCTTTTTAATATGTATGCGCTCTGGATGTTTGGCAGAGTGCTGGAAAGAGTTTGGGGTCCAAAACGGTTCTTGATTTTTTATTTGATTTGCGGCCTGGCTGCAAGTGTTGCACAATTATTTACTATGGGCGTTAACGGAAGTGCTGTAGGTGCATCAGGCGCCATAATGGGTCTTTTAGCCGGGTTTGCTTACCTGTTCCCGGACACCCAGTTCTATATTTTGCCCCTTCCGTTTCCTATAAAGGCAAAATTTATGGTGATTATTTATGCAGCTATTGACTTGTTTGGAGGCTTTAGTAGAATGGCTGGAGATAACATTGCGCACTTCGCCCATCTTGGCGGCCTGGTAATGGGTTTTATTTTAGTGATTATATGGAATAAAACCAACAAGAAAACGTTCTATTAAACTTAACATCACACCACTTTTTACCAATCACAGAATAACGTAATTTTAAGGCTATAACAAGTCGTTCGTTTTAATGAGTGAATCAGAAAGATATCTCGGTTATAGAAGGAAAAAAATTTCTTTTGGCGCTGACGGCAATGCTCTAATGACTTTAGTAAGCATTAACGGCGTGGTGTTTTTAGCGCTCATCTTTTTAAGGATCATTTTTTACATTACACAGACTTCAACGAAGTTTTTTAATATTACTGTGGAGCCGTGGGTTGCTTTACCAGCCAGCCTTTCTCAACTATTGGTCAGGCCCTGGACTTTTCTGGTCTACATGTTTTCTCACACCAGCCTTATTATGGCTTTTACAAACATGTTGTGGCTTTGGGCTTTTGGTTCAATTTTTCAAAGCGTGGCCGGCAATAAGAAATTAATACCATTGTATTTATATGGCGGTATAGTAGGCGCTGTGGTTTTCATGGGCTGTTATAATTTAATTCCACCGTTAAAACCGGACCTTGCTTCAGCTACATTATTAGGTGCAAGCGCATCTACTATGGCGATTGCCGTTGCAACAACGGCGCTTACGCCTGATTACAAATTTTTTAGAATGCTTAATGGTGGCATACCCATTTGGGTGCTCACAGTTTTATATATGATTGTCGATTTTGCGGGTATTGCAACCGAAAGCGCAGCTTACAGCTTCGCTCATTTTGCCGGAGGCTTAACCGGTTTCTTTTTTGTTTACAGCCTTAGAAAAGGGTATGACTGGAGTGCCTGGATGAACAATTTATATGACTGGTTCATGAATTTATTTACGCCCAAGCCTCAAAGCATACCGCAGAAAAAACTTAGAGAAAAAATGTTTTATAAATCCGGCGATCAAAAGGCCTTTGTAAAACGATCAAATATTACCCAGCAACGTATTGATGAGATCCTGGATAAAATAAACCAGAAGGGCTACAACCTGCTTACAGAAGAAGAGAAGAATATTCTTAAAGGAGCCAGCGAAGCTGATTTTTAAAAGAGAGGTTTATTTTCCGTTGACATGATATGCCAAAACCACTACTGCGAAGGTTTACAAAGTCATTACTAGTTATCATCAACCTGGTAATTGCATTCTTATTCATTAGCGGAAACCTGACAACATATTTTGACCCTGAAAAGTTTTGGTTCTTAGGTGTGCTTGCGCTTTGTATGCCGTATTTTTTAGGCTTACTGATATTCTTTGCCATGATATGGTTACTGGCAAGATCCTTCTGGATATTTCTTGCTTTAATGCCCATCGTTTTTTTTATAAATGATGTGCGCAACATCATTCCATTCAGATTAAATAGCCAGTTTAATAATGTAAAAAAGACAGGCAATCTTCGGGTAATGAGCTGGAATGTTGCGCAGTTCAATCTGTTGCATCGTAAAGACCAACCGACAGTTAAGCAACAAATGATTGATCTCATAAACAGTTATAATCCTGATATTGCCTGCTTTCAGGAAATGGTTAGTGGAGATGATGAAAGCGCTATAAATAATACAGCAGCTATAAAAGCTGCGCTTAAGTTCAGGTATCATTTTTATTCATACGACAGGCGAATTGACTTTGATAAAGACCATCATTTTGGTGTGATTATTTTTTCAAAATATCCTTTTATCACGCAGCAAACGGTAAGCTATTATCCGTACGACTATAACTCTACGTTTCAATATGCTGATATCAAGATCAATACAGATAATTTCAGGATCTTTAATATACACCTGCAATCTTTGCGACTTAACAAAAACATCAGAAATTATCTTGATGAACCACAGTTAAGTCTTGATACAAATCTTTCACAATCACGAAGTATTTTAAGTAAGTTGAAATATGGCTTTCTTCATAGATCACACCAGGCAAAAGTTGTAAAAAAAGAGTTGACAAAAAGTCCATATATTAATATTGTTTGCGGCGATTTTAATGATGTACCAAATTCTTATGCTTACAAAACGATCGGTGAAAATTTAGATAATGCCTTTGTAAAAAAAGGTGCTGGCATCAGTCGCACGTTTTATGATATATCGCCTACTCTAAGGATAGATAATATCTTTACAGATAAGCGTATTGAAGTAATGCAATTCACCAGGATCAAACATAAGCTTAGTGATCATTTTCCTATTATTGCAGATCTGAAGATGAGGGATCAGGAGCCTTGATTAGATTAACTTTAGAGGTTTACATAATCTGAATTATTTAATAATATTTAAAGCGTTAAACCATTTAATCGCAAAAATTCACATAACACATACATGGCTCTCACAGTTTATAACTCTATCAGTAGAAAGAAAGAAGAATTTAAAAGTATAACGGCAGGTCATGTTGGTATGTATGTTTGCGGCCCTACAGTGAGTGGCGAAAGTCACCTTGGTCATGCAAGGCCTTTCATTACTTTCGATATTATCTATCGGTATCTTATGCATCTTGGATATAAGGTAAGGTATGTTCGCAATATTACAGATGCCGGGCATTTTGAGGAAGAAGGTCGTGAAGCTGAAGACAAAATTTCCAGGAAGGCTATTCTTGAAAAAATTGAGCCGATGGAATTGGTGCAGAAGTACACTAATCTTTTCCATTGGGCTATGAAGCAATTCAATAATCTTGAACCTTCAATTGAACCAACAGCAACCGGGCATATTATTGAGCAGATCAACATGATCGAAAAGATTATTGAAGCAGGCTTTGCCTATGAAGTAAATGGCTCGGTTTATTTTGATGTGAAAAAATATGCTTCGCAATACGATTATGGTAAGCTAAGCGGCCGTGTTGTAGAAGATCTTTTAGAAACAACCAGGTTACTTGATGGGCAGGAAGAGAAAAGAGACAAA
>JBDSRT010000185.1:0-9739 GCA_039929165.1 Ginsengibacter sp. | reverse complement strand
AAAAAGCTGGAGATAGCAGAAAATCAGTCGACATACCTGAAGGGGAAAGAGATTATTATTTAGAGAGAAGATACCCGGCATTTGGAAATCTCGTTCCAAGAGATGTTGCTTCAAGAGCCGCAAAAGAACGTTGTGATCTAGGGTTTGGTGTAGGCACTACTAAAATGGCCGTATTCTTAGATTTTGCGGATGCAATAAAACGATATGGAAAAATAGAAATTGGTAAACAAGGCTTATCGAATGTAGACGAGGCAACTATTATAAAGCTCGGAAAAGCTGTTGTAGCCGAGAAGTACGGAAATCTTTTTGATATGTACGAAAAGATTACCGGTGAAAATCCCTACGAAGTACCCATGAGAATATACCCTGCCGTGCATTATACAATGGGCGGCTTATGGGTTGATTATGATCTCATGACAACGATACCTGGCTTATACGCCTTAGGCGAAGCTAATTTTAGTGACCATGGTGCAAACCGTCTGGGCGCTTCTGCATTAATGCAGGGTCTTGCTGATGGTTATTTCGTCATTCCTTATACATTAGGCAATTACTTAGCTGACGAAATTAAAACCGGATCTCTTGAAATTGATAATCCTTCCTTCGCTGAAACAGAGCTGGCTGTAAAAAAGCGCATAGACTTTTTAATGAATATAAAGGGTACAGAGACTGTCGAAAGTTTTCACAAAAGGCTGGGTAAAATTATGTGGGACAAATGCGGTATGGCTAGAAATGAAGAAGGTTTAAAAGAGGCTATTAGTGACATACGCAATCTTAAAAAAGAGTTTTGGTCAAATGTAAAAATACCGGGAGACAATAAAAGCTTTAATCCTGAATTAGACAAGGCAGGACGGGTTGCTGATTTTATTGAATTAGGTGAGTTAATGTGTATGGATGCTCTTGATCGCAACGAAAGTTGCGGAGGACATTTTAGGGAGGAAATGCAAACTGAAGACGGTGAGGCAAAACGTGACGATAGGAACTTTAGTTATGTAGCCGCCTGGGAATATAAGGACGATGAATCATTTAAATTACACAAAGAAAAGCTTGAATTTGATGTTGTTCATCCTTCGCAGCGCAGTTACAAATAATCTAATATAAAAAATTAATTGATCAGCTTAAATGATTGTTGATCAACTATTAAAGAGTCAGGTATGGAGCATTATACTATGAAATTAACCCTTAAAGTTTGGAGACAGTCTGCTCCATCTTCTAAGGGAAGTTTTGAAACTTATCAGGTTTCAGATATTTCCTCTGAAATGTCTTTTCTGGAAATGTTTGATGTACTCAACGAGAGGTTAATTACTGAAGGAAAAGAGCCGATAGCTTTTGACCATGATTGCAGGGAAGGTATTTGTGGTTCGTGCAGTATGTATGTAAATGGCCGTGCACATGGGCCGTGGGAAAAAAACACAGTTTGTCAACTGCATATGCGAGCTTTCAAAGATGGTGAAACAATTGTCGTTGAACCATGGCGTTCAACAGCTTTCCCGGTTGTGAAAGATTTAGTGGTGGACAGGTCTTCATTTGATAGAATTATACAGGCAGGTGGTTATGTTTCGGTTAATACCGGCAATGCCGTAGACGCAAACGCAGTAGCTGTTGATAAGCACAAAGCAGATGAGGCTTTTATGGCGGCATCTTGTATCGGTTGCGGCGCCTGTGTTGCAGCCTGCCCTAATGGATCTTCCATGTTGTTTGTAAGTGCTAAGGTATCTCAGTTGGCTTTATTGCCTCAAGGTAGTCCTGAAAGAAAGACCCGTGTGCTAAACATGGTGCACCAAATGGATAAGGAAGGTTTTGGAAGCTGTACAAATATTTATGCCTGCGAAGCAGCCTGCCCTAAAGGCATTTCTGTATCAAATATTGCCAGAATGTATCGTGAGTACATGTCTGCCGGCTTGAGTTCAGAGGATTAATTTATAGACTAGATGGTTAGTGCTGATAAATTACCTGCATAACAATAAGTGGTAGTTTTAGGCATTATAATTTAAACGTTTGAAGCCATCCAGCTGCCTATACATCTTTATACTTTTAATTCTTGCTACTTCTGCCCTTTATGCGCAAATACAACCCGGGTCGTTATCAAACCTTCGCACCAAAAAAATTGCCGTTAAACAATCTGTCGTTGACTCTCAAAGTGTAGTGCCATTGAGTTTTGCTATTTCCGGCATTGCATTATCAGATTATAATTTCAATTACTCTACATCAACAATCCAATGGAAAAAATTACCATTGGCTGACTCGGTTTCGATATCCTACAGAGTTTTGCCTTTCGCAACCAGTAAGTCCATTCAGAATTATAAATATGATAGTATTCGCTTCAATTTTGGTAGTGAGCCATTTGTGGTCACAACAAGTAGAAGTACTGATAACGTATTTGATTTTGGCAACATAAACGCCAACGGAAGTTTCGGTAGAGGCATCTCGTTTGGTAACAACCAGGATGCCGTAGTCAATTCAAATTTAAATCTTCAGCTAAACGGATTTATCGGCGACAGTCTTGAACTAACGGCTGCTATAAGTGATAATACACTTCCTATTCAACCCGAAGGAAATACACAGGATTTGCGTGATTTTGACCGCATCTTTATGCAAATTAAAAGGAAGGGCTGGAGGGCAAACTTTGGTGATATCGATCTAAGACAATCAGGTAATTATTTTTTGAATTTTTACAAACGATTACAGGGCGGTTCCTTTCAAACCGATAACAAAGTTTCAAAGTCTGGCAATAATTCATTACTACTAAGCGGTGCAATTGCAAAAGGTAAATTTACAAGAAATGTGATTATAGCTTTGGAAGGGAATCAAGGACCTTACCGGTTATATGGCAATAACAACGAGTTATATTTTGTGGTGTTGGCAAATACTGAAAGGGTTTTTATAGATGGCCAGTTATTGCGCCGGGGTGAAGATGAAGACTATATTATCAACTACAATACCGCTGAAGTAACCTTTACTGCAAAACGATTGATCACAAAAGACAACAGGATACAGGTTGAGTTTGAATACGCCGACCGAAATTTTTTAAACTCCATGATCTATTTAAATGATCAACTAAAGTTGAATAAAAAACTTTCAATTAATGTAAGTGCTTATTCAAATGAAGATGCAAGAAACTCATCCATCAACCAGGAATTAGATCCTTATCAAAAGTTATTTTTGTCCTCTATCGGCGATAGTATAAACCGTGCTTTATTTCCCAGCGCAGTGATGGATACTTTTGCTGTTGACAAAGTGTTATATAAAAAAATTGACACGCTTTTTAGTAATGGTTTACACGACTCTGTTTATGTATACACGACTGAAAATGTTCCAAATCTTTTTAATCTATCCTTTCTTTATGTTGGAGACAGGAAAGGGAATTACAATCCTGTAAATGGTAATTCAAATGGGAAAGTTTTTCAATGGGTTTCTCCAGATGAAAATGGTGAGTTGCAAGGCCAGTGGCAACCCGTGATATTACTGGTTACGCCCAAAAAACAACAGGTAATTACGGCGGGTGTGCAATATCTCTTAACACCAAAGTCTTTGGTGAAAGCTGAGTTGGCTATGAGCAGGTATGACGTAAATACTTTCTCTTTTAAAGACAAAAAGAATGATAATGGCTTCGCCGCTAAACTTCAATATTCAGGAGAAAATCGTGTATTTAATAATCGTCGCAAGGACCTGACCTTGCAAACCAGTTTTGATTATGAATTTGTTCAAAAAGAATTTAGACCCGTTGAACGATTGCGTAATGTAGAATTCAATAGGGACTGGAGTTTACCTTATGACATCTTACTTGCTGATGAACACCTTTTGAATGCCTCGGCCCAGATCGCTGATAAAAATGACAACCATCTTAAATATGCAATAACAACTTATAACAGGAACGACAATTATACTGGCGTTCGACACTCGATCCTTAATAATTTTTATAAAAATGGCTGGAAGATGTCAGGACAATACGTTATAACTAATATTGATAACCCCTTTCAAACAGGCAGCTTCACAAGGCCTATTATTGATTTCTCCAGGCAATTTTCCAAATTAAAAAATACGGAAGCAGGGATAAATTTTACGTCTGAAAGAAGTAACTTATCATATAAGTCAAAAGATTCTTTGTCACCCTTAAGTTTTGCTTTTAATATTTTTCAGGTTTACTTGAGATCAGGCAACGCTACTTTAAATAAATGGGGCATAAGTTATTTTAAAAGGGCAGACAAATATCCTCTCAAAAACTATTTAATAAAAGCTGACGAAAGTAATAACATTAGCTTTTTTACAGAGCTTTTGAAAAATGACCATCATCAGGTAAAACTAAATGCTACTTACAGAAGTTTGCAGGTTAGAAATGCTTTGGTGTCAAAACAACAGAAAGATGAAAGTCTTTTAGGTAGAATAGAATATAATATCGATGAATTTAAAAACTTTTTTGTTGGTAGTTTTTTATATGAGTCAGGTTCAGGGCAGGAGCAGAAAAGAGAATTTATATTTATAGAAGTTCCGGCAGGACAGGGAGAGTATACATGGAATGATTATAACGGCAATAATATTCCGGAAATAAACGAATTTGAAATTGCTGTATTCCAGGATCAGAAAAAATATATCAGAGTATTTACGCCAACTAATGACTATGTAAAAGCAAATTATTCGCAATTAAATTATAGCATTGATCTTAGTCCTTCCAGGATTATCAGTTCTGAAAATTCTTCAGGTCTGAAAAATATTTTTAAAAGAATAAACACCAGTTCAAGTTTACAACTCTCGAGGAAAAATTTATCACAAGGTGTTTTGAGTTTTAATCCGTTCAACAAAAATTTAAGCGACAGTAACCTGGTGTCTTTAAATTCTTTTTTCTCCAATTCAATATTTTATAACAGAACCAGCTCCAAATGGGGCTTTGATGTTAATCACCGGTTAAGTAAGAACAAAGTGTTGTTGAATTATGGCGTTGAAAACAGGTTTTTGCGTGACCTTACTTTTAAAGGAAGGTGGAATCTCAACAGATCAATTAATACGTCCATCGCCAATAAAAATATCATTAGTTCTTTAGGTACACCCAAGTTTGACAATCGAAATTATTCCATACATCAAACATCTATCGAGCCTCAGGTAAGTTTTCTTTTTAAAACACTTTTTAGATTTAATGCCTTGTATACTTTTGAGAATAAGCAAAACAAAAGCCTTACTAATGAAAAAGCAACAAGCAACGCTTTAACGTTGGAAGGGCGCTACAACGTTCTATCAAGCAGTACTATCAATGGTCGCTTTACTTTAAATTCTATAGAATTCTCAGGCGAGCCGAATAGCACAGTTGGTTATGTTTTATTAGATGGTTTATTACCTGGTAAAAACTATCTATGGAATGTAGATTTAATAAAACGGCTAAAAGGCAATATTGAAATAAATCTGCAATATGAAGGACGAAAACCTGGTTCAGCACGAACTATACATACGGGCAGAGCAACATTAAGAGCACTGTTTTAAAAAAAGAAAGACCTGCACGAAATGAATGGTGCAGGCCGAAGTTTTTATCTAGAATATAAAATATTTTGCCTATCCGAATAACCCACCTTTTTTGAAGGTACGAATGCCTTCTCCAATTTTAAAACCATTGTTATAAACTTCAATTCTATAATTTCCTGTTTGAAAATCATCCTGTTTCCACTCAACATTTAAATGTTGTTTTTCACCCTGCACATAATTTACTTCCACCATTTTAGTAAATAGCTTTTCAATGCCTTCTCTGGTAACAAATTTGCCTGAACCTAACGCTTCAACAGCTACCGGAGATCCATCAGGAGCGATAATAGAAACGTACAATTGCTTAGAGCCACTTTGAGTAAGACGGTTTTCATCAAGGTCAAATGATATTCTTAACTTATCAACCTTTTTTGCTTTTACAGTTTCTTTTTCTTTCTCGCCTTTCTCCTGTAAGCCTACAATTGAAAAATTAGAAGCATGCAGAGTTGAACCGATATCAATGGCTTCATCTTTATCTTTTATAACAACCTGGGCAGAATCAAAATTCTTTTTTAAGCTGTTTCTCTCGGTAGTAATTGCTCTTTTTTCCTGCACAAGTTGAATCTTTTCACTTTGCAGTTTTTCAATCTCAGCGGTATAATTTGAAATGTTTCCCTGTAGCTGCGTGATCAAACCCCTTGCTTCTCTTAACTCAGCATCAGTTGCATTCTTGTTATTCAAAATAGTTTGAACTCTTGATTTTAATGCCTGGATGTCTTTATCTTTTGTTTGTATAAGACTATCAGCTTTTGAATTTGACGACTTTAACATATCGAGTCTCATTGCTGCATCATTCAATTCTCTTTGAAGTTCATTTTTGGCTGAATCTGATTCAACAACCTGTGTAGTTAATACTTGTGTTTGTTCTCTGGTCTTGTTCTTATCCCATATAATATAACCCCACGTACCAAGCAAAGCAATAATTAATAAGCCAATAAGAATGTTCCTGGTGTTATTATTTCTTTCAGGCTCTACGGGCCTATACTCAGGTTCAGGGGGGGTACTCTTTGGAAAATTTTCGAAGCTCATGACTATGGAATTTAGTTAATAATAAATGAGAAAAATGTTATATCTATCTAATTCTCACAGCATTTTTTCCAAAATCATGCCAAATGCAGAACTTTGTATCATTAGACCGTAAGTATAATGAGCTCCATAACCAACTGTTGTCAGGTAATCCTCTACTTTTGAAAAATGACAGCAGATGAGATCATTAAGGGATGGCGTGCAAAACAGTACAGGCCTGTGTATTGGTTTGAAGGTGAAGAAGATTACTATATTGATAAGCTAATAGACTTTGCTGAAAAAAACTTGTTGCCCGAGGAACAACGGGCTTTTAACCAATCAATTTTTTATGGACGTGATGCTGCCTGGGCGGATATAGTTAACGCCTGTAGCCGCTACCCAATGTTTGGGGAAAGGCAAATAATACTGCTGAAAGAAGCGCAGTTAATGAAGGACATTGAAAAGCTGGAATTCTACATTTCAAATCCTTTATCATCAACCATTTTTATTGTAGCATACAAAGGAAAAAATCTTGATAAGAGAGGGAAATTATCAAAAATAATAGCCAGGTCTGCAGTGCTGTTTCAATCAAAAAAGATTCCGGACGAAAAATTAATGGAATGGATATCTGGTTACAAACCGGGCAACAACATTCAATTATCGCCCGGAGCTGCAATGTTACTGGCTGACCATTTAGGTAATGATCTTAACCGTATTGCCAATGAAATTGAAAAGGTGTTATTAAATATTGGCGCAAGACAAATTATTACAGAAGATGATATTGAACAGTTTGTTGGCATTAGTAAAGAGTATAATGTTTTTGAACTGCAAAATGCGTTAGGTAAAAAAGATCTGCCCAAGGCAATCAGCATCATTCAATACTTTGGTCACAATCCCAAGGCCGGGCCAATTCAACTTTTATTGCCATCTATTTATGGCTTTTTTAGTAAGATTCTACAGATTTACCAGTTGAATGATAAAAGCTACGAATCTGTTAGTAAGCTCTTTTACTTCAATTCCAAAGCAGCTAAGCAAGCCATTGAAACCGCTACTAATTTTTCGTTAAAGACAACAGAACAGGTATTGTTGCTTTTGCATCATTATAATTTAAAAAGTATCGGTATTGACAACGGCGGAATTTCAGATGCAGACTTAATGAAAGAACTGGCTTCCAAAATAATTTTGCAGGAAAAAACTAAATGACTTCAGCCTGTAGTTTATCTTTCGCCAATTGATCTTTCAATTCATTTAAGCCTTTAAATTTTTGTTCATTGCGTAAATATTTTTTTAGGTAAATGCGAACGTTTTTGCCATAAATGTCTTTATCGAAGTTGAAAATATTTACTTCAACAACTTTTTGTAACCCGCCTACCGTTGGCCTCACGCCAATGTTCATCATCCCCTTATAAAAATCCGAATTTATTTTAATATTAACGGCATACACGCCATTTGCCGGTACCAATTTTTCTATCGACCCGGGCGGAATATTTGCCGTAGGATAGCCAATTGTTCTGCCAATACGGTCACCTTCGGTAACTATACCACTAAAGGAATATTCATAACCTAGAAACTTGTTTGCTGTGTCCACATCACCGGCCAAAAGCGCTTCCCTGATTTTTGTTGAGCTTATGGCAATATTGTTTAACACATGACCAGGTATTTCCTTAACTGTATAATTGAATCTCTCCCCAAACTGCTCAAGCAGCATATAATTTCCTTTACGATCCTTCCCAAACCTATGATCATAACCAGTAATAATAATATGTGGCTGAAAGTGTAAAACCAGAAACTTTTGTATATAATCTTCTGCACTTTGTTCTGAAAATTCGTTTGTAAACGGAATGATCACTAAATGATTCACACCTTGATTTCCTAATAAAACTATTCGTTCCTCAAGTGTATTCAGTAACTGAATATCATTGATCTTTTTTCCTTCTTCATATTTGTGTTGTTGAAAAATTATCCGGCGTGGGTGAGGATGAAAAGTAATTATAACACTTTCGCCATTTACAAGTTCAGCTTCTTTTTTAAGCTGACTTATAATTTGCAGATGACCGGTATGTACGCCGTCAAACGTGCCGATGGTTATTACTGCGTTTTTAAAAGTGGGAAGACCGCCAATGTCACGATGTACCTGCATAAATGGTTGGCAAAACTATAATACCTGTTTGATAATTGAAAATTGATTGTGACGGCATATTTTTACAGCCTACTAATATATTTTGATCGTTCATGTCGCTTTATAGTAAAAGAGGTGTTTCCGCACAAAAAGAAGATGTACATAAAGCCACTAAAAATCTCAGCGCCGGCCTTTTCGAAAAATCTTTTTGTAAACTTTATGAGGATTATTTAGCTGGCGATAAAGACTATGTAAATGTTATGCATGCCGACGGTGCAGGCACTAAAAGTATTCTGGCTTATTTATATTGGAAGGAAACCGGTGATTTATCTGTATGGAAATCTATTGCACAGGATGCAATCGTGATGAACCTTGATGATCTGCTTTGTGCAGGCATTCATGATAATATTATTTTCAATTCAACCATTGACAGGAATAAAAACCTGATACCGGTTGAAGTTCTTGAACAAATCATTAGTGGCACACAGGAATTTTTTGACCTGATGAAAACCTTTGATATAAACATCCATTATTTGGGTGGCGAAACTGCTGATGTTGGCGATGTAGTAAGAACGGTTGCAGTGAACGGCACCATGGCGGCTAGATGGCCAAAGAATAAGATTGTAAGCAATGAACGGATTGCTGCCGGCGATGTAATTGTAGGTTTGGCCGGTTTTGGAAGAGCTACTTACGAGAGCGACTACAACAGTGGCCTGGGAAGCAACGGCATAACATCTGCAAGACATGATGTGTTAGATAAATTCTATGCTGAAAAATATAAAGAATCGTATGATAATGCTTTGGATGAAGAAGTAGTGTACATCGGCAAGAATAAATTGACTGATGAAATTTTTGATGAATCTTTCGGTGACGAAAAATCTATTTCTCTTGGCAAATTATTTTTATCGCCCACAAGAACTTTTGCTCCTTTATTAAAACGGTTGTTAAATGAACACTTTAACAACATACACGGTTTAGTGCATTGCAGCGGCGGCGGGCAAACCAAATGCTTAAAGTTTATACCCGATAATACAGCAGTGATTAAAGACAATCTATTCGACCCTCCACCAATATTTAAATTAATAAAACAATCAAGCGGTTCAGATGATC
>JBDSRT010000184.1:0-6576 GCA_039929165.1 Ginsengibacter sp. | reverse complement strand
CGCGGTAACCTACAGTTTGCAAAGCTTGTAAATGCCGAAAAGGTAGTAATAATTTTACCTCATCATACAAGCCTTTCTCTATCATGTTATCAACTCTTATGTTGATGCGATCATATAACATTTCCTTTGGCAGATCTAATCCTATCAAAATTATTTTAAAAGGTCTAACTTTTTTTGTTTGTGTTTGATAAAAAAGTATTGATTGGCCTGTTGTTCTTTTAACAGCCAATGCCCGCATCAAACGGAAGGGATTTTTGATTTCGCCATTTGCAACATATAATTCATCTTCCATAGCAATTTTTCTTTGCAGCCACTCAAGGCCGTTTTGTTTATAAGCAGTATTAATCTCTTCCTTGATCTCTTCCGGCACAATAGGCATGTCATCAACCCCTCTGCATAAAACATTTATATAAAGCCCCGTACCACCTACAACTATAGCAACAGGATTTTTATGAAATATGCTATTCAGTTTTTCCAGCGCATAAGTCTCAAATATTTTTACGTTAACCTCATCCTTTATTGAGTGAGAGTTTATAAAATAATGAGGCACGTTTTGCAGTTCTTCGGGAGATGGTTTGGCAACGCCTATATTCAATTCAAGATAACACTGGCGGCTATCTGCAGAAGTAATCTCTGTATTAAAATGTTTGGCTAATGCTATGGAAAGGGCTGTTTTACCAACCGCCGTAGGACCGGCAATTATAATACAGGTATTTAACTGACAATTGATAATTGGCAATTGATAATTAACTTAATAGACAGAAATATTCATTATACAATATTCAATGCAAATGACCTAATGACGATTGACTTAATGACCATTGACGATATCAGATCTCCTCTGTTACATTGTCTTCCTTATCTTCTTCCTCTGTAGTAGCTTCCCCATCTTCATTTTCTTCGCTATAACCATCAGGCAGTAAATCAGAATTCAGGTCATATTTTTCTTCTATCTCAGCAAGCTTTTCGCTGATCAAGCCTTTTGTACCATACTGGCTTGGGGCAATACCTTCAGTTCTTATACATGACGGATAAGTGATCTTGCTGTTCTCATCTTTTATCACATTGATGAGCTCAATCATAAACGTCCAGTTCTTATTAAAATCATATGTGTATATAAACTTTTGATTAGTGTTTTTTATTTCTGTGTTAACCGCTGTTTCGCTCATGATCAATGGCTCAACCTGGTAAGCTTTATCATATTTTTCAAGAGAAATTTCTTTACCTCTTAACCACTTATCATTGCCTCTGTAAAAAGTAGCTTTATGTTTATTATCAAATTCATAACACTTTAAAATCGCTTTATGCAGATCAAGAAATGTTTGATTATGTTTTATCACCACATCACGATAGATGCCATCATCATCTTCCCAATAAATTCTAAATCTTAATATGGCCATGTCACGAAATTAAGCCAAAGGTTTAAGAAACAATGCACAAAAAGTTTTATGCTAAGTCACCACATTTGTTTTTTCAATGTGGAATTCCGCTGCTTTAAGCAACATATATTTAAATGCAGAATCATAATCATTTGGAATCTCGCCATCAAGGATGGCTTCACGAATAGCATTCTTTAAATCGCCTACCACTCTCGAAGGTTTAAGACTAAAAGTTTTCATTATGATTTCACCAGTAATGGGTGGTTGCCAGTTTCTCAATTTGTCACTCGCTTCTACTTCAGTAAGACGTTCGGTTACATAATCAAAATTCTTTAGATAGCGTTTTACTTTTACCGGGTTCTTTGAAGTAATATCTGCACGGCAAAGCCTCATCAAATCTTCTATGTCTTCTCCTGCGTCATACAATAACCGGCGAATAGCGGAATCCGTAATATTTTCCTGCGTTAATGAAATCGGCCGCAGATGCAGTTCTACAAGCTTCTTTACATACTTCATACGATCATTTTGCGGAAGCTTGAGTGCATTAAAAATTTTAGGCACCATTCTACTTCCTACCATTTCATGGCCATGAAACGTCCAGCCATGTCCTTCTTCAAAACGCTTGGTTGCAGGCTTGCCTATATCATGCAAAATAGCAGCCCAGCGAAGCCAAAGCTCGTTAGTATGTTCTGCGATATTATCTAACACCTGCAGCGTATGATAAAAATTATCTTTATGGCCTTTACCGTCAATATATTCAGCGCCAACAAGCGCCACCATTTGTGGGAAGATGATTTGCAATAGGCCTGATTTAAATAAAAGGTCAAATCCGGTTGATGGCTTTTTTGCCAGTATAATTTTATTCAATTCATCTGCAATTCTTTCGCCGCTTACAATCTTAATGCGTTCTGCATTTGCTTTAATGGCATCGAAGGTTTCATCTTCAATATCAAAATGTAATTGAGTCGCAAAACGGATTGCCCGCATCATTCTTAACGGATCATCGCTAAAAGTTATTGAAGGCTCAAGTGGCGTTTTGATGAGCTGTTGCTGCAGGTGCGCAAGTCCGTTGAATTGATCAATCAATGAAAAATAATTTTGTTTGTTTAAACCCAGCGCCAGTGTATTAATTGTAAAATCACGTCTGTTTAAATCTTCATTGAGTGTGCCTGTTTGCACCGTTGGCTTGCGGCTTGTTTCAACATAACTTTCTTTTCTTGCGCCTACAAATTCAACCTCAAAATAGTGATCATTGTTTTTTGCAGCTTCATCGTTATTTAGAGCCTGCAGTTGTTGCTGGTATAATTTTATTTGCGCCGTACCAAAATTTTTAAAAAAACTAACCTGTGGTTTTGGATCAAACCTATCAGCAACCTTATGCGCCAACAGTATACCATCGCCAAGGCAAACAATATCTGCGTCTTTTGACGGACGCTGCAACAATTTATCTCTTACAAAACCGCCAATAACATAACATGGCATTTTCAATTCATCTGCTACTGATGATATTAACTTAAAAATGCCCGCTTCCATCTTTGAACACTCGATATGCATGCCGCAAAAATACTTGTAAACCTTATGATTATATTATCTGAAAGCGAAAATCGTTTGTGTAGTTTTGTAAGCATTCCAGTTGTTTTGCTGCTTCTCTCCGTTTATCATGGCATTAATCTTGACTACAATAGAATCCTCTAAATACAGTTATTACCTGGAAAATTTGACAGTTTGAGTTACGAAAAAAAAATTATGAGTTATAGCAACAATTTTGGTGGCCCGGAAAACGATATGGAATTTATGCCTATTATTCCTTTAAACGAGGAAAGTGGTGACAATACTGACGATCAGCCAATTCCTTCAGAGTTGCGTTTATTGCCTCTAAGAAATACAGTGCTTTTTCCGGGTGTAGTTTTACCAATCACCGTTGGGAGAGATAAAAGCATAAAAGCCGTAAATGACGCTTATAAGACTGACAAATTGGTTGGCGTGATTTCACAAAAAGACAGTACGATAGAAGAGCCTTCAGTAAATGATCTTGTTGAAATAGGCACAGTTGCTAAAATTGTTAAGCTGATTAAAATGCCTGATGGAGGCACGACAATAATTATCCAGGGTAGAAAAAGATTTAAAGTAGAACAAATAACTACAGAAGAACCTTATTTTAAAGCTATCATAAAAGTTATAGAAGATGAGGTTCTACCAGATGAAGATGATTTTCATGCTATGGTATCTTCTATCAAAGAATTGGCTGGTCAAATCATACAACTTTCACCAAATTTACCAAGCGAGGCATCAATCATATTAAAGAATATTGAGAATCCGTCTTTCCTTATCCATTTTGTAAGCAGTAATTTAAACAATAGCGTTTTGGAAAAACAACGTCTTCTTGAAATAACAAATATTAAAGAACGTGCGGAATTGCTGATGAATTTATTGCAAACAGAATTGCAATATGCCGAGCTCAAAAACAAAGTAACCAATAAAACAAGACTAGAGCTTGATAAGCAGCAAAAAGATTATTTTCTACAACAACAGTTAAAAGCTATTAAAGAAGAATTGGGTGGAGAGAATGTTGCGGAGGTAAAGGAAATGCAGAAGAAAGCGGAAGCAAAAAAATGGCCACAGGCAGCAAAGGAAATGTTTGATCGTGGTGCTGAAAAGCTTGAAAGAATGCATCCGTCAACGCCTGATTATTCTGTGGTATATAATCATCTTGACCTAATGCTTGATCTGCCGTGGGAAGACTATACAAAGGATAGTTATGATTTAAAGAAAGCAAAAAAAGTGCTTGACAATGATCACTATGGTATGCATAAGATAAAAGAACGCATACTTGAATACCTCGCTGTCTTGAAATTAAAAGGTGATATGAAAAGCCCGATCCTTTGTTTCGTTGGCCCTCCGGGAATTGGTAAAACGTCATTAGGGAAAAGTATTGCCAATGCTATTAACAGGAAATATGCAAGAGTAAGTTTGGGCGGTTTACACGATGAGAGCGAAATACGCGGACATCGTAAAACTTATATTGGCGCTATGCCGGGAAGAATTTTACAAAGTATTCGTAAAGTAAAATCATCAAACCCGGTAATGATATTAGATGAGATTGATAAGATAGGCAATGATTATCGTGGCGATCCTTCATCAGCTTTGCTTGAAGTTTTAGATCCCGAACAAAACAATAATTTTTATGATAATTACCTGGAGCTGGAATATGATCTGAGTAAAGTATTATTTATTGCTACGGCTAACAATCTTCAGAATATTCAACCTGCCTTAAGAGATCGTCTGGAAATTATAGATCTGAGTGGCTATGCTACAGAAGAAAAACTGGAAATTGCCAAGCGCCATTTGTTACCGAAACAGAAAGAAGCACATGGTCTTAAAGATGTGAAGTTTAAGATAAGTGATGCTGTTCTTACGAAATTAATAATTGACTTTACAAGGGAGAGCGGCGTAAGGGAACTTGACCGGCAACTAGCTTCGGTAATGAGAAATCTAGCTAAGCAATATGCTACTAAAGGCGTATTGAAGCCAACAATAAGCCAGGGAGATATTGATAAAATTCTTGGAAAGAGCAAGTATAGCAATGAAATGTATAAGACAGCAAATATGCCTGGCGTTGCGGTTGGTCTTGCCTGGACTTATGTAGGTGGAGATATTTTATTTATTGAAACGACAACAAGTGATAATGGCAAAGGTGAATTAAAATTGACAGGCAACCTTGGTAATGTGATGAAGGAAAGCGCTACTACAGCAATGACCTATTTACAAGCCAATGCAAAAAAATATGGTATTGATCCTGAAACGTTTACTAAAAAGAATGTACACATTCATATTCCTGAAGGCGCAACACCGAAAGATGGACCGAGTGCAGGTATAACACTGATGACAGCCTTAGCGTCGTCATTTACCGGAAAAAAAGTAAAACCTTTTTTAGCCATGACCGGCGAGATAACATTAAGAGGCCAGGTTTTACCCGTTGGCGGAATAAAAGAAAAAGTTCTGGCAGCAAAACGTGCTGGTCTCAAAGAGATTATCATGTGTTCGCAGAATCAAAAAGACGTTCAGGAAATCAGTCCATCATTTATTAAAGGGCTGAAAATAAGCTACGTAAAAACCATGCAGCAGGTAATGGAAATGGCGCTGGCATAAATCTAAAACCAAGATCGATTCAACATCGTAAATGACCTAATAAGAAAATCAACATAGAATTAAGTTGGTTGTTTTAAGGGTTAAAGAGATTCCCCCGATTCCTCGGGGGAATTTTTATTTTAGTCACTTTATAGTATATCTTACGGCTTCCATTTCAATGCATCATGCACATTAGTCGCTTGCTTATTATTTTAAATTTTGCACCTCATGCAGGAAATAAATTTTGAAGGTCACTTTAAGGATTTGTTTGATAATACGAGTGATCTTATCCATTTTTTAGATATCGATGCCAATATAGAACTGGTAAATTCTGCATGGCTGTCAACACTTGGCTATGAACTGCACGAAATAGTTGGAAAATCTATATTCAACTTCATCCATCCAGATTACACCCAGGAATATAAGACTAGACGTGAGCGCATAATATCGACGGGAAATGCAGACGTTTTTTCCACAGCATTTATATCAAACAAAAAGGAAACAATATACGCTGAAGGACACTTATCAGTAAACATATCTCCTCATAAAGCTTTATATACAAGAGGCGTTTTTAAAAATATTAGTGGCTCTGTCGTTTACGAAGCGAAATTATTTCAAAGTGAATCCAGATTAAAAGCGCTCTTTGCAAGCGCTCCGGATGGCGTTATCGTCATTAATGAACATCAGGTGATACTTGACTGGAATCCAAAAGCTGAGAAAATATTCGGCTATAAAGCTGAAGAAGTCGTAGGTCTTCTTATGTCAGAAACCATCATTCCGCATCAATACCGGGAAGCGCATAAAAAAGGTATGCAGCATTTCTTAAAAACCGGTGAAGGTCCTGTTTTAAATAAAACTATTGAAATAACGGCGCTGCATAAAAAAGGACATGAGTTTTATATTAACCTGAGTATTTCAAACGTGTTGCTTGAAGAGCAGTGGATATTTATTGCGTTTTTAAGTGACATCACCGAAAGAAAAAATACTGAAGAGCAATTGATCAGGAAAGAAGCTGAGCTGTTACAAAGTAAAATTTTCGAGGAGAGGGAGGATGAATTTATTTCTATTG
>JBDSRT010000183.1:0-4022 GCA_039929165.1 Ginsengibacter sp. | reverse complement strand
GTATAGTGTTTGCGCAATGCGATGAAAAAAGTAAAGTGGTTACGGTAATTGATCTTGATACTAAATGGCAATGTGATTGCCCCGGCGATGATAACTAACTATCTTAAAAAATAGTTTACTAAAGCCTTACTTGTAAAAGCGATAAAAAATTTATTGCACCGCCGGGGTGACAGATATGAAAAATTATGAAAGTGTTCATTTGACTGATTTCAACTATCGTAATTAGTATTTTGAGCAAATACCAATACCGGAGATCGCAGATCATCAACAACGACCTTTTATACAGAAAGCCGACGTCATGCTCTCAAAAAACAAAGAACTACATCAACTATCACAACAATTCACTCAACTGCTCCAGGCAAAATTTACCGGCATCAACATCAATAATAAATTACAATCCTGGCATAATTCACCAGCTAATGATTTTTTAAAAGAACTGGCAAAACAAAAAATAAAACTCTCCCTTGCCGAACAACAGGAATGGCTGCAATACTTTGAAGATCAAAAAGCAAAGCTGTAAATATTCAGCAGTTAATAAATACCACAGATAAAGAGATTGATAAAATGGTGTACGTTTTATATGAATTAACCGAAGAAGACATTAAGATTGTAGAAGCACAATACCTACCGGAAATTTTTAAGCTTCAGCAGAGGCAGTAGTGTGTATTTTATTAAATTTTCCGACACGATATACTTATAGTGTGAATAAAAATGATAGCATTTAGTTTTGTATTTTTGATAATAGCGTTGCTGGAGTATGTTTCAAGATAACTTAACACATATCTCAACCTCACAAACATTTTAATAGAGACGGGTACTATCTATTGGGCATTAGCCAGGATGATACTACTAATTATTTGCTGAGTAATTAGGAGGTAGACAATTGTTTTTGATCACTAACGAACCTATATGAATACATCAATTTCCACTTCAAATTTAGATGCTATAACCGGCTATGAGCGCCTGGAAGATTTCCTGGAAAATGCTACCGTCGGCATTCACCTGGTTGATAAAGAAGGTAGAATAGTATATGCCAATAGGGCTGAATTGGATATGCTCGGCTATTCTGCCGGGGAATATATAGGCCACAATATTAAAAACTTTCATGCAGATGACTCTGTTATCAATGGCATACTTGCAAAGCTGTTAGCTAAAGAAACGCTTATTAATCATGGTGCACGGCTAAAGTGTAAAGATGGCTCCGTTAAAGATGTACTCATCAGTTCAAATGTATATGCTGAGAATGGTGATTTTAAACATACCCGTTGCTTTACAAGAGACATAACCAATCTGAGGAAGACAGAAAAGTTACTGCGCCAGTTAAACATTGCGGGTGAAGAACTAAGCGCCAGCTTAAATACAGAGGAAGCTTTAGATAAGATCGTAAAATTTATCGTGCCACAATATGCCGACTGGTTTACGATTGATCTGCTGAAAGACGGACAACAGCTTTCTCTTAAAATGGCACATGCCGATCACCAAAAAATAGAATGGGCAAAAAAATACCGCGGCCAGAATCCGATTGATTTAAATGATGAAAGACGGGGCTCCCTCGGTTGGGTATTAAGAACAGGACAACCTGTTATGATCAGTAACGTAACGCAGGAAATGATGGAGGCCAGCGCCAAAGATGAAGAACATCTTGAAGTGATAAAAGCCCTGCACATTGCCTCTGCGATGGTAACACCGATGCTGGTTAAAGGAAAAGTAATAGGCGTAGTATGTTTTATATCCTGCAATCCATTTAATAAATATGATGAACAGGATTTTAGTTTTGCAAAAGATTTTACAAACCGCATAACACTAACACTTGAAAACGCCAGGCTATATGAAGAGGTAAAGCAGGATGCTTTATTGAGAACAGAAGACAGCCGTAGAAAAGATGAATTTATAAGTATTGCCAGCCATGAACTTAAAACACCCGTTACCAGTTTAAAAGCTTATACCCAGGTATTGGAGCAGTCCTTTGAGAAAAAGAAAGACACCAAATCGGCTGAAATGCTGGCAAAAATGAATAAACAGATAGACAAGTTAACAGGATTAATTGTGGACCTGCTGGACGTTACTAAAATAACCAATGGTGAAATAGCCTTTAATATTGAGCAATTTGATTTTAATGAGTTGGTTGAGGAAACGGTTGAGGAAATGCAAAGAACAACCGCACATCGTTTAATAGTAAACCTTAGTAAATGTACTGTTGCGGGAGACAGGAACAGGCTATCCCAGGTGCTTGTAAACCTGTTAACCAATGCCATTAAATATTCTCCTGGCGCTAAAAAAGTATTAATTACGTCTGTTTGCGATGAAGAAAAAGTAACCTTGTGTGTGAAAGATTTTGGCATTGGCATTTCACCAAGCCAGCAGCCAAAAGTATTTACGCGGTTTTACCGTGCCAATGAAAATGCCAACTACACCTTTCCCGGCCTGGGCTTAGGCCTGTATATATCGGCAGAGATCATTAAAAGACATGGCGGTGGTATTCACTTTGAAAGCAAACCGGACAAAGGTTCTACATTTTGTTTTGCACTGCCCATGCAGGCCGACCGGCTTTAACTCATTCAACTTTTAAGTGCTACGCTTTTAACAGGCGCATAAACAGGCATTTCATAAATATTGAATGATTTTGATAGTTGCTTACTTTTTGATAGTATGTAGTAAAAAAGCTAAAAATTTATTCAAAAAAAAATCTACAAATATTTGCATTTGGTAAATAACCTGTCTACTTTTAGTCCTGAGTCTGTTCTATATGATATAGTCTCTTTCCTCTGCTCACAGAATTCCAATCCGATAAAACCATTAACCTTCACTTAGATTTCTTTAGTTTTTGCGATTGCTTAAATCCAATTTTTTAAAACCAACTGCTACTTTCATTTAAAGTTTATACACATCTGACATTCTTAGCAGACGCCATATTTGTGTCTGCCTGATAAGGCTTCAGTGAAGCGGCACGCAATTGTCGCAATGTGATACTTATGCCATAGTCTTCTGATCCATTTGAAGCTAACCAGCTTAATATGCAATCAAATAATTGTAACGACTTAATGTTCCCCAAAAATATTTTCAAAAATGCATCCACGATGATAAGGGATAATTCGCCCCCTGTTTACAATGGAATTCTACTATCACTATTTTACTTTTTCGATTATAAAATAATTACCATGCAAAACTTCACAAATAGTAGTTTCCGTTTTCTTCATGCAGGAAATTGGAAACCCTCATTAAATATTAAATCGTTCACAAAGGTTATTCTGTTCTTTATGATACTTTTATCAGGAACAGCAATAGCACAAACAGTTTCAAATCATAACTTAACATGCGTCATTCCTCCCGGGGGTAAGGATCCTTGTACGTCCAACGACCTGCAGATAGTCGGCGTGTTTATAGATGCTCCTCCGTGTACTTCCTGTACTCCGGGCCAAACGGTAACTTATCCCTTAAAAATGACCATACACAATGGAACCAATTCTGAACGGACTTCTTTTGCGCTTTATGGGACGTTGAGCTCCGGTGCTACAATCAGCGGAAAATCAGGCCCCATCTTTGTTTGCGTGGGTCCCATTACGGTGGGTTCAAAACAAACTCTGCCCGGTGAATCGGCTGCGGGTAACCAAACGTTTGCGGTAGGAACCATCACTTTTACTTGTGGTCAGGACCTGACGCTAACTAATAACTACCTGGCGTGGACAGATGCTGCGGGAAACACGGCTGATCGTTGTACCGAGTTTTCGAAGGCAACCACATGTGCTAGCATTGCTCCTAAATGCGGCCAGGCGGCTTCCATCACTATCACGGGGCCAGTGGTGCCACCCACCCTTGGCGGTGCCGATCCGACCTGTACGTTCTTAACCGGTTCCATCACCCTTACGCCGACTACAGGTTCTACCTATAGCTTTGATGGTGCTATTACGTATACAGCTTACCCAAGTGGTGGCTGGACAGGTTTGACAGCCGGTTCTACACACACCGTCTCTGAAAAGAGAAGCGATGGTTGTACCTCTCCTAATGCATCCAGGACCATTGGC
>JBDSRT010000182.1:0-3696 GCA_039929165.1 Ginsengibacter sp. | reverse complement strand
TAAAAAATAAATGCTAAAAAAAACGCCCCATTTAAAAAATGGGGCGTTCAAAATAAAATTATAAAATTTTAAAAACCTAGTCTTTAATTATGGAAGGCAGTGCAGCTTCGAATAATTTATAAAATGCTGCCGTAGTTAATTGCTGACCTTTTTTCTGTTGTTGATCTGCTACGTTAAAGCCAAATGTAGCAGCTCTTAACCTTTGTGAAGGCGTACCATGGTGACTTGTTCTCGTAAACCCACAATCGCCTATATCAAAAAATACTTTAAAGAATTGCTCAACTCTTTTACGATTTAAAGTTCCTCCTTTTTTAGAAGTTAAGAAGTAAGCAGAAAATGCATCGGCCATTAATTCTGTTCTCCTGGTTCTTTCCGGGCTGGCAGGCTCCGATGTAAAATAACCATTTTCGAATTGAATATGATGACCAAACTCGTGGGCTAAAATTGCACTGGGAGCGACATCTCCATAGCCTAAATCTTCAAATGCCTTTAATATTCCATCACCCATAACAATTTTGTTAGGTAGCGGGCCAAGAAACTCCAAGCCAGGTATTACCTGGTTGTCTAACCTGATAGCAAAGGCGTTAAAGGTGAAAAGTACATGGTTATAATTATCAAATTGTTGCTCACCAAAAATTTCTTTTAAAAACTCTGCATCCGGAATTGCTGATTCAACAGTTGGATAATCAACATATAGAATATATAAAAGTAAAGCCGTTTTATTTACGTCTTTGTAAATAGTACCGTGCATATCAGTTAATACAATACCTGGCGAATAAGAATCCCAAAAACCAAGTAGCTTATCAAAGGTTTTATTCAGGTCTTTTGTATACTCACCATTGATGCCATAATAATCGCCACCTGCTTTATTATCTAATAAATAAGCTTCGTAGTTTGCTAAATCTCCATAGTAATACCAAATAACGTAGCTATAATAATCCCAGTCACTAATAGAAGCATTTACATAACTATTTATTTCAGTGGGTGCGCATTCAAAATCTGCAGGGTTGATAGCCCTGTTTACAACTTGCCTGTAAAAAGAATAATCATCATTAACTGGTAAGGCGTTTTTTGGCAGGGGTCCCGTTGTTCCAATTGTTTTGCTTGCAGAGGGAGTTGGTCCTGTGGTTCCAAATCTTTTGTTTGCAGATGGCGCTTGCAAATCAACAGGCATTCCAGATCTTAAGGTTAGCGGATGAACAGCTAGCTTTTTACCTAATGTCTCTTTTGCAATTGCAGCTTTAGATTGAACCGAGACAACTTCATTCGATTGTTTAAGGTTATCTTTTTGACAACCAACAAAAACAAAACTAGCAACAACCAGAACTGCTGATAATTTTTTAGTCATAATATATTATAAGTTTAAATGAATGTGTATCAGCAAATATAAAGGAAAAAGTACCTCTATTTAACAAACTTTTTCGCCTGCGTAGTTGTCCATAACAGCTCCCTTATCCAACATCTGTAACCAGTAAACGCCGCCGTCTGGTCTCTGACCAACGGCACAATATTCAGTCAAAGCGGGGTCTTCATAACTAGCTTTGTGGGCCGGTATGAGACCCTGCGTAAATTAAACTCATGTTTAGCAAACGTTGCCCAGCTATTGAATTTTAGCAGTCGGAACCACCTCCAAACGAAGACAGAAATTTTGACTTTTATACTGTCATTTTTTACTAAATCCTGCGACAAACTTTCATTTTTAAAACCCAAAAACTGAGATGGTATAAGAGTTGATTTTCCCTGTTCTGAAATTAATTTTTAACCATTAAAAAAAGGAGGTAATTATGACACTCGTAAAAAGAAATGGAAGTTTTATAAACCCATTGCCTATGCTTTTTGATGATTTTTTTAGCAGGGATTTGTTTAATGGGGGAAACTCAAATTTCTCTGATACAAACACAACAGTGCCTGCGGTTAACATTAAAGAAACTGCAGAGCATTATGAAGTGGAAGTTGCGGCACCCGGAATGACTAAAAATGATTTCAAAGTCGAACTGGATGGAAACGCTCTCACCATCAGTTCCGAAAGAAGTCATCAAAAGGAAGACAGGCAAGATGTACGCTATTCCCGGAAGGAATTCAGTTATCAATCTTTCCAAAGAACTTTCACTCTACAGAAAGATGTAGTGGATATCGATAGAATCCAGGCGAAGTATGAAAATGGTTTACTGCATCTTCTCATACCCAAAAAAGAGGAAGCAAAACAGAAGCCGCCAAGGCTGATTCAAATTGCTTAATTAGCCGCTTCCCTATTTCAAGGAGTTGCCTTCTTATTAAAGGCAACTCTTGTTATTTAATTCATCCTTTTTGGCGCAAGCGCCCATTGGTGACTGCTTTGGCACAAGCGTCCGTGCCTGTTGCACAACTCACGTCATGTTAATAAATATAATTGTTTAAGTCAAAGCGAAGTCTTCACGAATAGCCTTTTTTGCCGGTATAAGACTATTCCCGAATCAAGCTGATGTTAGGTTTTCAACAACTTGAACATTGGTCGTAATACTTTTTAAAAGCTATGTTTATAAACGAATAGTTGTAATGCAACGTCTCATGTCGTTAAACAATTGGAATCGAGCTATGAAAATAAAACCGGGTGATGTCGCAGGTTAATGCTTTGGTGAAGCAGCACACATAGCCGTTACGCAAATTCCAACAATAACGACAATCAATTCATGCCGCTTAACTAATTGTGAGCCACGAAATTGGATTTCAATTAACATTAGAATTATATGATGATGATGTTTGACTTGGTAACTTAAGAGTCACTTGACCTATAAAACAAATGATATGAAAAAAATTTACTTTTTACTATTTACAGTTTTAGCAGCCTCCTGTGCCACACAGGTGAATTATTTAGGTACCTCTTACAAACCAACCACGCAGGTCGATGTATTTGTTGATAAGGCCTCAATAAAAAAAGAGTATGATATTATAGGCAAAGGCTTTAAAGAAGAAAGACCTTTTAATTATGGTAATAATATTGAGATAGTACAAAAAAAGGCCGTAGAACTTGCAAAGCGCAAAGGCGCCGACGCTGTATTTTTCCAGGAATATTTTGTAGCTAATACCGGGGCAGCCATAAATACAAATTCAAGAGTGGATAGTTTAGGGAAAGGAACGGTAGGTGTTTCAACCACGCTAATAAATCCTACCTCTTCTTCGGGCCTTAACATCTATTTTTTAAAGTATAGATAGATGCTGCAATTTCAATTGCAGCTCGCTTTTTCATTGCTGGTCTTCCTACATCTGGCATTGTAAATGCCCACTGACTTGCGTTGTTCAGTGTTGTTCGTATAGATTTGCGCAAAGCAATTGCTCACAACCGGAATAGACCTCTGACCTAAATAGGTTACACTTCCGGATTATCGCATTTGATTTTATTACCGACTGATAGCCTTGTACTGTTGTTTATGCAGCAGCGCACAATAGCTCATACTCAAACACCATCAACGGCAGAATCTGTAAACCTTTGTAAGGTCTACTGAAGCGCCCAGTTAAACTGTTTTCAAAAATTCAGCACAACACTGATGGTTAAAAAAGTTAGCTTTAAATATTTCCAGGTTATAAAATGCTTTTTTAAATGATGCGTCTTATATTAATTCCGCTGGCCTTGTTTTTATTCACGGTTAAACCTATCACACAACATAAAGAACCACGCATCATCATGGCGGTGTTTGCGCATCCGGATGATGAAATTAC
>JBDSRT010000181.1:0-11916 GCA_039929165.1 Ginsengibacter sp. | reverse complement strand
ATGCTATGGCGCCGGCATTAATGCTGGCATATGCCGTTGGCCGCATCGGGTGCCAGGTTGCCGGTGATGGTGATTGGGGCATATATAACAGTGCTTACGTTAGCGATATTAATGGGAAAACCGAATTGGCCAAACCTGGCGACTTCGGGAAAAAGTTACAGCAACATTCAACCTATTTTATTAATGGCAGGGCAACAAATCCTGATTCTAGTGTTATAATGGTCACCGATAGAATAAGCCCGGATCTGGCAAGTGTGCCGCACAAAAGTTTTGCGGGACCTTCTTTTTTGCCTAACTGGCTATTTGCTTACACTTATCCTAATAATGTAAATGAAGACGGTATTTTGTTACCGGATTGTGAAGGTAAATATTGCCGGGCTTTGCCACAGCCGGTGTTTCCAACGCCTTTCTACGAAACGATTATGTGCCTGGGAATTTTTGCTTTTTTGTGGGCTATAAGAAGACGTCTAAAAACACCCGGTATGTTGGCAGCTATCTATTTGATATTTACTGGTGTTGAGAGATTTCTCATTGAATTGATCAGAGTAAATACTACCTATACCGTTTTTGGGTTTAAACCTACACAAGCCGAAATTATATCTGTTGTTTTTGTTACAGCAGGGATTGCTTCAATTATCCTTTTAAATAGTAAAAATAAAATCCCACGCTAATCCGTTAGAAATTGCATGAACCGCTCATCCGGTTTAAAGACCCGTTTATGTATAATTATGTACTATGCAAAGCAAAGTACCTATGTTTGTATTGTAATATTTAAAACATAGTATTAATCATAAACCTAATTTCATGCAGCTCAAATTATTAACTCTAACTGCCTCGTTAACAATTGTTTCCCTGGGGTTTACTCAAATTACTATTAAAGGCGATGTAAAATTTAAAGATGCAAAAACAACAGATTTGGCTAACACAACAGTGTCATTGTTGCATTTGGTTGATTCATCGAAAGTGAAATCAGTTAGAGCTGATGATAAAGGACACTACGAGATAGTCGATGTAATTTCAGGAAAATATCTGCTTGAAGCATCAGGTGTAAATCTTAAACATTCCTTTAGCGATGCGATAATTGCTTTTGACACAACACCTGTTATTGTAAAAGATATAACTGTTATACAGGACAGCAAAACACTTCAAGAGGTTACCGTAACAGGTAAAAAGCCTTTCATTGAAAATAAAATCGACAAAGTGGTTGTTAATGTTGACGCTTTGATTTCCAATGCCGGTAATACAGCCATGGATGTATTGGAAAAATCACCCGGCGTAAGTGTTGATAAAGATGGTAACATTAGTCTTAAAGGTAAAGACGGTGTAATGGTTATGATTGACGGAAAACCTTCTTATTTAAGCGGACCCGATCTTGCCAATTTTTTGAGGAATACGCCAGCCTCATCTATTGAACAGATAGAGGTTATGACTAATCCTTCCTCTAAATATGAAGCCGCCGGTAATTCAGGTATTTTAAATATCAAGACAAAAAAGAATAAATTAAAAGGCTTCAATGGCAATTTTGCGTCAACCTATACACAAGGCGTTTACTGGAAGGGTAACAGTAGTTTAAATCTTAACTACCGTAATAAAAAGTTCAATCTTTTCGGCAATTATGGCTACTCAAAATGGAACAGCTTTGACCGGTTACAATTGACAAGAAATTTTACGAATATCGCTACGAAGCTTTTAGAAACCCGTTTTGAACAAACTACTGTTAATAAAAGAGTATCAGATAATCACAATGCAAAAGTTGGTGTTGATTACTATCTAAGTAAGAAGACAACATTCGGCGCTGTGCTAAGCGGCTATGTAAATCCTAACAGTCAATCTGGTAATAATTATACCTATTTAAAAAGCCCTGAAGGTTCAACGGACTCTATTCTTTATGCAAGAAATAATAACAACAATAATTCAAAAAATATAGGCATTAACCTGAACTTTCGCCAGTTATTAGATACAGCAGGACAGGAAATTACAAGCGATGTGGATTACCTCGTGTATCGTCAGAACGCAAAACAAATGTTTACCAATAATTATCTGAATGCAGATATGACGAAAAGAAAAGACCCAACATTATTAAGAGGAAGTCTACCTTCTGATATAAGTATTTTTTCAGCCAAAGTTGATTATACAAAGCCTTTGTCAAAAAATTCAAAAGTTGAAGCCGGCGCAAAGATTAGCTACGTAACCACTGACAATGATGCCCGATATGATAAGAGAGGCCTGGGTGACTGGGAAACAGATCTTGGAAAAACAAATCATTTCATTTATACAGAAACTATATCTGCAGGTTATGTAAACTTCAACACGCAGGTAAAAAAGTTAGGTATCCAGACTGGCTTAAGGGTTGAAAACACCACAGCAAATGGTGACCAATTAGGCAACGCAAGCCGCCAGGATTCATCATTTAAACGCCAGTACACTAATCTTTTCCCAACTATTTATTTTAATTATGCCTTGAACAAAAAGAACAACCTGTCTTTAAATTACGGTAGGAGAATCGATAGGCCCGACTATGATGATCTAAATCCGTTCTTCTACTTTTTAGATGAATACACGTATGAAGCGGGCAACACTTTACTAAAGCCGCAGTTCACAAATAGCGTAGAATTGGCACATACTTTTAAAGGCTTTCTAACCACCACACTGAACTATAGTCAAACAGACGATGTAATTCTTGACGTGCTTAAACAAATTAACAGCGAGAGAAAAACATTTGTAACAAAAGATAATGTGGCAAGCAGAAAAAATATGGGCATTGCGGTAAGTGTAAACGGCCAACTGGCAAAGTGGTGGAACTACAATGTGTACACTAACGTCAATAACAACAAATATTCAGGACAATTGAATGGTTCTAATTTAAATGTTTCCGGAACAACTTTTATGGGCAACATGAACAACCAATTCAAAATAAATAAAACATGGAGTGCAGAGTTAAGTGGCTTTTACAGGTCAGCCGGCTATGAAGGTCAATTGGTAATGAACCCAATGTGGCAACTGTCTTCAGGTATTCAAAAACAAATCTTAAAAACCAAGGGTAGTCTAAAACTGAGTGTAAATGACATTTTCAATTCAAGACAATTTATCGGAAGAGTAAAATATGATGACATTGATGTATTGATAAATGCAAGAAGAGATAGCCGCAGAGGAAGCTTGACATTCAGTTACAGGTTCGGGAAACCAATAAAAACACAGGAAAGAAGAAAGATTGGTGGAGCTGATGCTGAGCAAAATCGGGTAAAAGGAAAAGAGTGAGTAGTTTGATTTAAATGTGAAAACGCCGTTCAGCAATGAATGGCGTTTTTTATCTTTGCCAACTAAAATTTATGTATGCCTTCATTTGATCTTGTTAGTAAAGTTGATCTGCAAACTTTAGACAACGCTGTAAACACTGTTGAAAAAGAAATAAAAAACCGGTTTGATTTTAAAGGTTCGCCGGTTGAAATTACGCTTGATAAAAAAGAATTCAAGCTTAAGCTCGAGGCAGAAAGTGAAATGAAATTATCGCAGGTGATTGATGTCTTAATCAGCAGGAGTATGAAGCAGGGGCTTGCTGCTGAAGTGTATGATCTGTCAAAAGAACCTTATCAGAGTGGTAAGGTGGTAAAAAAAGATATAGATGTGAGGAACGGCATAAAGCAGGAAGATTCCAAGAAAATAGTGAAGCTCATAAAAGACAGTGGTTTAAAAGTTCAGGCAGCCATTATGGATGACATTATCAGAGTGTCAGCAAAAAAAATAGATGATTTGCAGGAAGTTATCCAGTTATCTAAAAGCTGGGATTTAGGTTTGGCCCTACAATATATTAATATGAAAAATTAGGCTTGAAAATTTATTAAAAAGCCATACTTTTGCAAACTCAAATAATAAAAATGAAAAAAGATATTCATCCTTCAAATTATAGGCCCGTAGTTTTTAAGGACATGAGTAATGGCACCATGTTTTTAAGCCGTTCAACTGCTAATTCAAAAGAAATGATCACTTATGATGACGGCAAAGAGTATCCTGTAATAAAGCTGGAAATTTCAAACACGTCTCATCCCTTTTACACTGGTAAAAATATCATGGTAGATACAGCGGGTCGCATTGATAAATTTAAAAAGCGTTACGAGAAAAAAAGCTAACTGTCTTTGTAAAGATATAAGCCCCCGTTTTTCGGGGGTTTTTTATTACAACTATTTTATAATACCTGTAGTTTTGATCAACCGCTATGGTTCAAAAAATTATTTTAGATGATGTAACCTGCAAAGGAGATTTGTATCCCTTTGATGTCGTTAGATCAGTACTTGACATTCGTGTGGGAATACTGACACTTCGCGAAAAATGGGATACTCTAACCAAAAATAATTATACAACAGTTGGCGAAAGAACAAAAATGCTTGGTAATGAATTACTGGTAGAAGCTAATGTAATTCCAACCATTTCCTGGTTCAAACAAATGCAGAAGGATAACAAAACGCCAGCCATTCAACTCATTCATCCCTGGCACATTTTTCAAACAAATACTAAAAATATTATCGACGATTTTGAGTTGTTGTGTCAAGGCAGAGTGTCAGCTTCAATTTCTGAAAGTAATAAATTAGTTAATCAGCAAGATATTTTTCTAGAAGAAGGCGCTGTAGTTGAACATTGTGTTATCAATGCATCTGAAGGCCCGGTCTATATTGGGAAGAATGCATTAGTGATGGAAGGTTGTATGCTGCGTGGCCCAGTCGCAATCTGTAAAAGCAGCGTAATAAAAATGGGCGCTAAGATTTACGGCGGCACTACTATTGGACCGTTTTGTGTTGCTGCGGGAGAGATAAAGAACAGCATTATGTTTGGTTACTCAAACAAAGCACATGATGGTTACCTGGGAGATGCTGTGATTGCTGAATGGTGCAACCTTGGGGCAGGCACTTCCAATTCTAATTTAAAAAATACAGCCGGCGTTGTTAAAGCCTGGAAAAATAAAAGGCAGTCCTTTATTGAGGTAGGGCTAAAGTGCGGTTTGTTAATGGGCGACTACAGTCGATGCGCTATCAATACATCATTCAACACAGGCACTGTTGTCGGTGTTTGTAGTAACATATTTGGTGCAGGTTTCCCTGCCAAGTACATTCCTGATTTTACCTGGGGTATCGAATCATATAAGTTTGAAAAAGTTATAGCTGATATTGACAACTGGAAAAAGCTAAAAGGCCAATTAATTACTGAAACTGAAATAAAATTATTAACTGATATTTACTCCAAACAAAATTTGAGATATGCGTAAACAAATTGCTGCGGCAAACTGGAAAATGAATTTATCACTTTCAGCAGGCGAGAAGTTGATTGAAGAGATACTTGCAAAAAACATAACACTAAGTTCAGACCAGCTTGCCCTTTTTGCTTTGCCGTTTCCCTATCTCATACCGTTTCAAAAAACCATTGAGTGTAAGGATAATTATTTTGTTGCAGCCCAAAATTTATATTCAAAAAAATCCGGAGCTTTCACGGGAGAAGTGAGTGCAGAAATGCTTACATCTATCAATATCAAGTATGTAATTATTGGCCATAGCGAAAGGCGTGAATATTTTATTGAAGACAATAAAGTGCTTGCTGATAAGATTGATCTGTGTCTTGCGAATAGCATAAAGCCTATATTTTGTTGCGGCGAAGCACTACCCGTTCGGGAAGCTGAAACGCAAAACGATTTTGTTGCCGGACAGCTTGCAGAAAGCTTATTTCATTTAACAGCAGATCAACTTACAAACTTTATCATTGCCTACGAACCAATCTGGGCAATAGGTACAGGCAAAACAGCTTCTGCAGAACAGGCGCAGCAAATGCACGAACATATACGCACAACCATAGCCGGAAAATATGGCAAAGCCGTGGCTGACTCTGTATCTATTTTATATGGTGGAAGTGTAAAAGCTTCGAATGCCAGTGAAATTTTTTCTCAGCCTGATGTTGATGGTGGATTGGTTGGCGGCGCATCTTTAATAAGCGAAGAATTTGGTGCCGTCATTTCCGCCTTAAAAAATTAATCAGCTGTCATCTTTTCATTAAGTTCAGCGGGAACGGTCGCACCTATTTTGTCGAGATGCAAAATCGTTTTCGTGTTAGTGGCTGAACGTTGAAACATAGGAACGAACTTTGCGCCTGCAATAATTTCCTGGAAAGTGTAAGATTTTCTAATGGTCACAGTGTTAGCAAACATGTCATCGAAAGCTTTTAAGTAGATCAGTATTTCGCCCTGAGTTTTCTTATAATCATCTTCGGTAAGGTTATACAGCGGACTATTTTCAGTGATGGGGTGCACTATGGTCCAGCTCAATGTCAACGCATTAACGGTTTTAAATTCTAAGTCAAGTGGGTAAAACCGATTCTCCGTTTTGCCATTAACCTCAACCGACATACCTAATGTTACTTTAGCTTCAGCATCGGTTAGGCTGGTATTTTTATAGGGGGATACCCTCAGCATTAATGCATTAATGTTTTTGTAGGGCGCAAGC
Source organism: Ginsengibacter sp. (assembly GCA_039929165.1). Taxonomy (GTDB): domain Bacteria; phylum Bacteroidota; class Bacteroidia; order Chitinophagales; family Chitinophagaceae; genus Ginsengibacter. Next base: position 5,434 of record JBDSRT010000181.1, on the reverse strand, counting down.
ACAGCAATATCACTGAACTTCAAAAAAGCTTTTGGTCTTGCGAAGCGACCGTAAAACAAACCTGTTACAATTGCGAAACTCAGCAAGCCAAGCAAAGCCTCCAAAGCTGCGACAGCGCTTGAGGCAAAGCCAACTGGATTAATTCGGCCATAACCGACTGTAGTAAATGTTTGACAGCTAAAAAAGAAGGACTCAGTAAATTTTTCGAGGTTGTTGTGATAAACCATCCCGGAAAGAAGTTCAACCCCCATGGCGTAATAGACAAAAGCAAAAAATATGTTGATTGATATAAAAAAAGAAATGATCAACATTAAAAACTTCCAGTTCTTTAACCCGAGCATTGTGTGATACCAACTTATCTTTTCAAGCATGCCGATATCACTTATCCTAATGTTTGGAGATCCATCGGGATTTAGAAACCTTCCGCCATAATCTGCAGCGTTTGAGCCAAAACCTGTATTCATTTCACCTTGCAAATTTGAAAGTATTTTTTTTGGGCGTGACATTGTGAAAGCAGGTTTGTTTTGTTTAAACGTTTAGATTTGGCCACTTTCAAATATAAACATTTTGACCTGCTCAATCTTTTAGCTAACCCGCATTATGCCAATTGCCAAAACATTTTATCAAAGCGTTCTTTGGAAAGGCTTATTTTTTGTCTCCTCTTTTGTGTTAAATATTTTTCTTGCAAGGCACTTCCAGGCGGCAATTAGTGGTGAAATTTTTTACCTCATAAACAATTACTCCTTTGTAATACTAATCGCCAGCCTTACAATGGAAAGTGCCATGGGATACTATGTTTCTACAGATGAAATATCAGTAGAAAAGCTTGTCAATTTTTCTGTTGTCTGGAGCCTTTTTATAGCTATTTGTTTAACTTCTTTTTTTCTATCGACAAGTTCTTTAATTGAAGGACATGCAAATCTTGCCATCTCTTTTATAACAGGAAATATGCTTTTAAATTTTAGTGCTGGCATTGCCAATGCAAAAAGGAATTTCGTTTTAACAAATGTTGTCAGCATTATTATTAATGTTGTTTTGATTCTCTTACTATTGATAATTGATGTGCTCAAATTCAATATCATTAGTGATAATAACTTCATATTTTTCTTTTTTAGTTCTTACCTCCTACAGGCAATTATTTCTGTTATTGGGTTAATCTCTTTTTATGTTCGTACTTGGAAGTTTACGTTCCTATCTATTCAGGATTTTATAAAGCTATTTAGTTATACACTCGTTGCTTTTAGTGCCAACCTTGTCTTCTTTTTACTTTATAGAATTGATTATTGGTTCGTGAAATATTTTTGCTCGGCGGCTGACCTCGGGAATTATATACAGGTTTCAAAAATCGGACAACTATTTTTCTTACTTCCCGGAGTGATGGCCAGCGTTGTGTTTCCGCTTACAGCTGGGGGAAACAAGAAAGATGTTAAGGATATTCTTGCTGTCGTCTCACGTTCAATTTTCGTTTTATATTTTGCTATTTGTCTTTGCTTAATTGTTATAGGATATTGGCTCTTTCCTTTTTTGTTTGGAGATAGCTTCTCCAAAATGTACCTGGCTTTTATTTTCCTGGTGCCTGGTATTTTAGCCTTGTCTACGCTTTATACATTAACGGCATACTATGCAGGCAAAAACAGGATCAACGTAAATATTAAAGGCGCTTTTATCTCTTTAGTAATTATGATTGCTGCTGACTTGATAGTCATTCCTAGATATGGAATTTATGGCGCCGCAGCTGTTAGCAGTATTTCTTACATTATTTTTCATGTATATGTATTGAATGTCTTTAGAAAAGAATACAAAGTATCACCAGCTGTTTTTTTTAATTTTAGAAGATCTGATTTTAGCAGGATAAAAAATTCAGTATACAATAGAGTAAAGAATGCCTGATAACATTTATACCGATGGGACCTACCTAACAAATAATCCAGATTGGAACGAAGCAGATTCTAAATGGAAAGCCGGCCTGATCTCAGCTCTCATCAAAAAAAATAAATTAGAATTCAATAAAGTTGTAGAAGTAGGTTGTGGAGCTGGCCAAATTTTGAATACTTTGTCAACTAAGTTTTTAAACGTTGTTGACTTTAGTGGCTATGATATTTCGCCGCAGTCAATAAAACTTTCAAAAAAAATAAGTAATAACAAGCTCAGTTTTTATAACAAAGATTTCCTTCAGGAAAAGGTCACTGCTGATCTTCTGCTTGTGATAGACGTGGTTGAACATATTGATGACTATTTAAATTTTCTGCGACAGCTTAAAGTGAAAGCCCGGCATTTTATTTTTCATATTCCGCTCGATATGAGTTGCCGTGCCATCTTGAAATCTCAGATTTTATTACAGCAACGTAGGTCTGTTGGGCATATTCATTATTTTACGAGAGATATTGTCAAATGGGCTTTAGAAGATAACGGCTATCATATTATTGACTGGCAATACACAAAACCCAACATTGATTCTGCAGTGTCTAAAAGTTTCAAACTAAAAGCAAAGAAACACCTGCGCAATTTGTCCTTCACTATAAATAAAGATATCAGTGCAAAACTGTGGGGAGGTTATTCAATATTGATACTGGCAAAATAAATTTAATGCAAAGAAACATCCTTTGGCTGGCAAGCTGGTATCCTAATAAACTTAAACCTTTTGATGGAGATTTTATTCAGCGTCATGCAAGAGCAGTTTCATTGTTTCAAAAAATAACTGTCATACATATTAAAAAAGATGAGGCCGGAATTGTAACAAAAAACATTTTAGAGACAGTTTCATCTTCGGGCAATTTAACCGAGGTTATAATCTTTTATCATTCATTGAGGACAGGCTATAAGCTTTTAGATAGACTTGCATCATCACTAAAATATACAGCTGTCTATAGAACTTTTTTAAAAAAATATTTTAAACAAGAAGGTGCCCCTGATTTGGTTCATGCGCATGTGGCGATGAAAGCGGGTTTGCAAGCGTTGTATTTAAAAAAGAGATTTAAGATCTCTTACATTATAACCGAACATTGGTCAGGATACTATCAAAAATCAGAAGAGAATGTTATTAGCCGTGGCTGGTGGTTTACATATTTTAGCCGAAGAGTTTTAAAAAACGCAAAGCTTATTTTGCCGGTAGCAGATTATCTCGGGAAGGCCATAGCTACTTTTGAAACAGTACACTTTGAGGTCATCCCTAACGTAGTTGATACGTCTAGTTTTTATTATGAAGAGAAGCCAATTAAGAAGTTTCGCTTCCTTCACATTTCTTCGATGATCAAATTAAAAAACCCTGAAGGAATTTTACGGGCTGCCAAATTATTATATAGCCAAGGCTCAGAATTTGAATTATTGATGATAGGAAGCAAGGATTGGCAACTAATGACTTTGGCAAAAGAACTTGGATTATTAAACACTGTTGTGTCTTTTAAAGACGAAATGCCATATGAGCAAGTAGCAAGCGAAATTAAGTTGGGCTCTGCTTTTGTTTTGTTCAGCAGGTATGAAAGTTTGCCTTGTGTAATTCTAGAATCGTTGTGTTGCGGCGTTCCCGTAATTTCCAGCAATGTTGGAGGCATTAAAGAAGTGGTTAATGATTTAAATGGTTTGCTGGTGCAAGAGGGTGAAGAAGCACAACTGAAAAATGCCATGAAGAAAATGATGAATGAATATGAAAAATTCGATCGTGGTAAAATAGCGCAATCAGCCGCGGCTAAGTTTGGTTATGAAGTTGTAGGCAAAAAGATCGTCGATATTTATGACAAGCTTGTAACATAAGTATATGGAATAGCACTGGAAATATTATAAAGATGAGTTTAATAGTAGATGGCAGCAAATGAGTAAAAGCATTTGTAGGCTGCTACCTAACTATCATCGCTGTTATATTACCCTTTGAAGCACACAAGGCACACGGCTTTTTCATATCTTCGCCGCCAATTATGAAGAACATTCGGAATTTTTGTATTATCGCTCACATCGATCATGGAAAAAGCACGCTGGCAGACCGTTTACTGGAGTTTACGCACACTATAAACGATAGAGATATGCAGGCCCAGGTGCTGGATGATATGGACCTTGAAAGAGAAAAAGGGATAACTATCAAGAGCCACGCCATACAGATAAATTATATGTGGAAAGGGCAGGAATACGTTCTGAATTTAATTGATACACCAGGTCACGTAGATTTTAGTTATGAAGTAAGCCGTGCACTTGCAGCTTGTGAAGGGGCTTTGCTTTTGGTTGACGCCTCGCAGGGCATACAGGCGCAAACTATTTCAAACTTATACCTCGCAATTGATAATAATCTTGAGATTATTCCGGTTATTAACAAAATAGATATGGATGGTGCAATGATACCCGAAGTGACTGACCAGATTGTAGAGTTGATAGGTTGTAAACCCGAAGAGATATTATTAGCAAGTGGTAAGAGCGGGATTGGAATAGAAGAAATTCTTACCGCCATTATTGACAGGATACCAGCACCAAAAGGCAATTTAAATGCACCATTACAGGCCTTGATATTTGATAGTGTTTTTAATTCTTTCCGGGGTATAATTGTTTATTATCGCGTATTTAATGGTATTCTAAAAAAGGGGGATAAAATCAAATTTTCTCATACCGGCCTGGAGTATGGCGCTGATGAAGTAGGTATTCTTAAGCTTGGTATGGAAGCAAAAAACGAAGTAAGAGCAGGTGACGTTGGTTACATCATCACAGGTATAAAAAACGCAAAAGAAGTAAAGGTTGGTGACACCATTACAACAACGGTAAACCCAAGCAAAGAATCTATTAAAGGTTTTGAAGATGTAAAACCTATGGTTTTTGCCGGGATATTTCCTGTTGAAACAGATGCCTTTGAAGAGTTGAGAGATTGTATGGACAAGCTTCAATTAAATGATGCCTCACTTACGTTTGAATTGGAAACTTCACAGGCACTAGGCTTTGGCTTTAGGTGTGGTTTCCTTGGCATGTTACATATGGAGATCATCCAGGAAAGGCTAGAACGAGAATTCGATCAAACAGTTATTACAACTGTGCCCAACGTAAGCTTTATTGCTACTACTACCAGGGAGGAAAAGATCATGGTTAATAATCCTTCGCAAATGCCTGATCCGAGCCGCATTGATGTTATTGAAGAACCTTTTATAAAAGCGCAGATCATCACAACAAGCGAATATATTGGCAACATTATGACGCTTTGTATAAACAAACGTGGCATCTTAACCCACCAATCTTACCTAACGCCAACCCGTGTTGAGCTTAGTTTCGAGATGCCTTTAACGGAAATTGTTTTTGATTTTTATGATAGATTGAAAAGCTTAACACGTGGCTATGCATCCTTCGATTATCACCCGATCGGCTGGCGGGCAAGTGATATTGTAAAGATGGATATTTTATTAAACGGTGAAAAAGTGGATGCTTTAAGTGCTTTGATACATAGAAGCCGGTCACAGGAATTTGG
>JBDSRT010000180.1:0-7717 GCA_039929165.1 Ginsengibacter sp. | reverse complement strand
AAATTAACGAAGCGATGAAACTCGCTGCAGTTGTGGCTTTAGCTGAACTGGCCCGCACGCCGGTACCAGATCTGGTAACTATGGCTTATAATGAAAAAACCATTGTTTATGGTCCGAATTATATCATTCCAAAACCGCTTGACCCCAGGCTTTTATCAACTATAGCGCCGGCCGTTGCAAAAGCTGCCATTGAAAGTGGCGTAGCTAAATACCCTATTGCAGATTGGGAAGCATATAAAGTTGATCTGAATAAAAGGCTTGGTATAGATAATCAACTATTCAGGATCATTGGTAACAAAGCCAGGAAATCGCCTAAAAGGGTCGTATTTGCTGAAGCAGAAAATCAAAAGATATTAAAAGCCGCACAGTTAGCGCATGAAGAAGGTGTTGCTTATCCAATTTTATTAGGCAATCCGCAACGCATAAAAACGCTTGCACAGGAAAACGGTATCGAATTGGAAGGGATACCCATCATCGACCCGAAGAGCGAGGAAATGCAGGAAAAAAGACATGGCTTTGCAGAACTCTTTTTTAAAAAAAGGCAGCGTAAAGGCTTTAATTATTATGAGGCTAAAAAGATGATGCGTGACCGGAATTATTTTGGTTGCATGATGGTAGAGACAGGTGAAGCTGATGCAATGATCTCAGGTCTTACAAAAAACTATCCCGATACGGTGCGGCCCGCTTTACAGGTAATTGGTATGGAAAAAGGCACGAATAAGGTGGCCGGAATGTATATCATCATGACCAAAAAAGGCCCGATCTTTTTGGCTGATACAACGGTGAATTTTAATCCTACTGCAGAAGAGCTTGCTGACATTACTTTGCTGGCAGCGAAAGAAGTAAAGCATTTTGGGATAACGCCGGTAATAGCCATGGTTAGCTATTCAAATTTTGGCAGTAGTAATTCTCCTGAAGCACAACTCGTGGCAAGAGCAACAGAGCTTGTAAAACAAGCTGACCCCAAATTAATTGTTGACGGTGAAGTGCAGGCCAATGTAGCTTTCAACCGGGAAGTGTTACGGGATAATTATCCTTTCAGCGAGCTGGTTAATAATGAGGTAAACACCTTGATCTTTCCTAATCTTGCTGCAGGTAATGTGGCCTATAATTTATTGCAGGAAGTTGGCGGCTCAGATGCTATCGGCCCAATATTGTTGGGGTTGAATAAATCAGTTCATATATTACAACTTGGTTCGCAGGTTCGCAGCATTTATAATATGGTTTTAATTGCTGTGATTGATGCTCAATTGAAAGGCGGTGCAGATAAACAAAAAACAGAAGAGATCATTTCAAGATCCAGATGGTGGAAGCGCAGAGAACCAGCACCACAACGGTTTTTAATAGAACAAAACAACAAATAATTTTATGAGATTTTTCGAGACTCTCGGTGCCTATTTCTTATTGATAAAAGGCATGTTTTCCAAGCCGGAAAATTTGAAAATGTATTGGAAAGAACTCATGCATCAATGTGTAGAAATAGGCATTGGCTCCTTAGGCATTGTGGCTATCATTTCTTTGTTCATGGGTGCAGTAAGCGCCGCACAAACTGCTTACCAGTTAACCAGTCCGCTTGTACCAAGAAGTACCATTGCAACCATTGTTAGAGATACTGTAATTCTTGAATTTGCACCAACGCTTGTGTGTATTGTTTTAGCTGGTGTAGTTGGCAGCAAGATCGCCGGAGAATTAGGTAATATGCGGGTTAGCGAACAGATAGATGCTTTGGAGATCATGGGTATCAACACCAAATCCTATCTCGTAATGCCAAAGGTATTAGGTGCATTAATCACCATTCCGCTTTTGGTCGTGATCGCCATGTTGTTAGGTATTTATGGTGGTCGTTTGGCAAGCAGCCTTACAAATATTGTGTCAACTGATATTTTTGACCGGGGCTTAACAGAAGGCTTCTCACAAAAAAATGTTTTTTTCGCTTTGGCAAAGGCTTACACGTTTGCATTTATTATCAGCACCGTACCTGCGTTCTATGGTTATAATGTAAAAGGCGGTGCTTTGGAAATTGGCCGTGCCAGTACAACGGCCGTGGTTACAAGTTGCATATTAATCTTATTTGCAGATTATATATTGGCAGCATTATTATTATAGATTCTATCATCATCACTATTTTTCCAGGGTGATTGTTGAAGAAAATAAAAGCAATTAATTGCGATGATTGAATTAAAAGGTGTAAAAAAAGGATTTGGCGAAAAGCAAATATTAAAAGGTGTTGATGCCGTATTTGAGACCGGCAAAACCAATCTTATCATCGGCACTAGTGGCAGTGGTAAAACCGTTTTGCAGAAGTGTATGGTTGGCCTATTCGAGGTTGATGAAGGCGAGATTTTATTTGATGGAAATAATTTGCCTTCTATGGTTGAAGAAGATAGAAAAGTTTTAAGACAACAGATTGGTATGCTATTCCAGGGTTCTGCCTTATTTGATAGTATGACGGTGGAGCAGAATGTAAAGTTTCCATTGGATATGTTCACTGATTGGAATCATAAAAAAAAGATGGACAGGGTTAATGAAGTACTTGAAAGAGTTAATTTAAAAGACGCCAACAAAAAATTTCCTGCAGAAGTTAGTGGCGGTATGAAAAAACGTGTTGGTATTGCCAGGGCCATTGTGTTAAATCCAAAATACCTTTTTGTAGATGAACCTAACTCCGGGCTTGATCCGCAAACGTCTATGGTTATTGATCTTTTAATTAAAGAGATCACTGAAGAATATAATATGACCACTGTTATCAACACGCATGATATGAACAGCGTGATGGAAATCGGTCAGAATATTATCTACATGTATTACGGCGAGAAAGAGTGGGTTGGCAATAACAAACAGATCATCTTCAGCAAAAATCAACGATTGAACGAATTTATTTTTGCCTCTGAATTTTTAAGAGACGCCAAGGATATGCGTATGCTTGAAGAAAAAGGTATTATAGATAATGATCGCAATATGGAGGACGTTTTAAGAGACCCTGAAAAAAATCTTATCATGGGAGAGAATGATAAACGCCCACAGGAGTGAATCCCACATTAAGAAAAGTCCTTTTAATTCTTTTAATTTCTTTTGTATGTGCGCCGCTGCTTGCCCATGAATTCTGGCTGCAACCACAAAAATTTATTTATCACAAAGGCGAAAACGTCAATGTTCGATTTATGGTAGGCGAAGGTTTCGAAGGTGAAATTGGTCCGGCGTAAAAAGCAAGATCAGTAAGCTTTTGCTTTATCAGCCAGGTAAAACAAGTGATTTAATCAAATACATATCTGACCAAAAAGGTGACTCGTTACAATTTAATATCCGGGACGAAGGCACAGCGATGATCGCTTATCAATCTACCAATTCATTTATTAGTTTGGAAGGCGAATTATTTAACGAATACCTCGAAAGTGACGGCTTATTAAATGCACTTGATTATAGAATACAACATGCTGAAATAGATTTAAAAGGCACAGAATTTTATCAGCGAAATGTAAAGACATTAATTAAGGTTGGTCATAAAAAACCCATCTTAAATTTTTCCACAGACATGCCTCTCGATCTGATCCCAGTTGTTGATCCTTATAATTACAAAGCACATGATTCAGTAACCTTTGCCTTATTATTTAATAAAGTACCGCTTCAAAACCACCTTATAAAAATTTGGCAAAAGGTTGCCGGTAAAACACAGGTCATCAATCTGCAGTCAGACAACTCTGGTAATATACGCTTAAAAATAAATACTGACGGATGTGGATGGTGAGTTCCGTTAATATGGTTCGGCTGTTAAATGACCCTAAAGCAAAATGGCAGAGTTACTGGGCAAGTTGTACATGGGGTTATTAAAATCAATGCTCAATTTTTCCCTATTTTTGCGCACACAAAAATTTGCCCTATGTCAGTCTTAGTAAATAAAAATTCCAAAATTTTAGTGCAGGGTTTTACAGGAACTGAAGGCACTTTTCATGCCACCCAAATGATAGAATATGGTACGAATGTAGTGGGTGGCGTAACGCCAAATAAAGGCGGCACTACGCATTTGGACAAACCTGTTTTTAATACCGTTGCTGATGCCATTGCACAAACCGGTGCTGATGTAAGCATCATATTTGTGCCGCCAGCCTTTGCAGCCGATGCAATTATGGAGGCGGCTGATGCTGGCATTGCTTTGGTAGTTTGCATTACAGAAGGCATCCCGGTGCAGGATATGGTTAAGGTTAAGAATTTTTTACAGGATAAATCTACAAGACTTATAGGCCCAAATTGCCCCGGCGTTATTACGGCAGATGAATGTAAAGTCGGTATTATGCCCGGCTTTATTTTTAAGAAAGGAAAAATTGGCATTGTATCAAAATCCGGTACGCTTACTTACGAAGCAGCAGACCAGGTAGCAAAAGCTGGTCTCGGTATATCAACAGCTATAGGTATTGGCGGCGACCCGATCATCGGCACAACAACCAAAGAAGCTATTGAATTATTTATGAATGACGATGAAACCGATGGCATTGTAATGATTGGTGAAATTGGCGGCGGCATGGAAGCCGAAGCTGCTCATTGGGTGAAAGATTATTACAATAATTCCGGTAAAAAAAATAAGCCTGTGGTGGGTTTCATAGCAGGACAAACGGCTCCTCCGGGAAGACGTATGGGTCATGCTGGTGCCATTGTTGGCGGTGCTGACGATACAGCAGCAGCTAAAATGAAAATTATGACCGAATGCGGTTTAAATGTTGTTGCCAGCCCCGCAGATATTGGTAAAACAATGGCGGAAGTAATGAAAGGTTAAGACAAACTATATCATAATAAAAGCCTGTTGTTTTAAAGAATAACGGGCTTTTGTATTTTATACCTGAAACGATACTCTTAAAAAATGTATAAGATGTTGTTGTTGCGTTATGTATTTAGAACTAAACTGCATCTTAGAGGCAATTTAAGAGCAATAAATTATTGAACATAAAAAGAAAATATGAGCAGGTGTAGATCTATCAGAACGGCCCTATTGTCATTATTGTTGATTATCGCAACAATGGCAGCGGCACAATTACCAAACAATAACAACCAGTGGAAAAATATTGATGCGCTTGTCACCAAAGGGCTTAATAAGTCGGCATTAGATCAGATTAAAAATATTTATACCTCGGCGAAAAAAACAGGAAATAATACGCAGGTTATAAAAGCTTTACTCTATCAATTACGTCTTCAGCAAAACCTTGAAGAAGATGCCGATATTAAAGGCATTCAATTACTTGAACAGGAGATTAAGCAAACAAACGGTCCGGCAAAGTCAATCTTACACAGCATTGCAGCAGAACAGTACTTTAATTATTACCAGCAAAACCGTTGGAAATTGTATGAAAGACCTACTGTAGAAAACTTCCCTGGCAATGATATTACTAACTGGTCTACTGATCAATTGCATAAAAAAATCGGCGGGCATTATCTTGCGTCTATCGCTGATGAGAAAGGGTTGCAGCGAATAAATATCAATTCCTACAATGATGTTTTAGTTAAAGGGAACACTGACCAACTCAGGCCAACCTTGTATGATCTATTAGCCAACAGGGCCATTAATTATTTCAACAATGATGAACGTGATATTCAGAGACCGGCTTATGCTTTTGAACTGGATGATGATGCAGTTTTTGATCCGGCAACTCAATTCATCAGTCATACATTTAAAACAGAAGATTCGGCCTCACTGCACTTTAAAGCACTCGAAATATTTCAAAAACTTTTAAAGTTTCATCTGCATGATACCAACGCTGAAGCCTTTATCAATGTTGATATTGAACGCCTGCAATTTGCAGAAACATACTTCATTGGAGAAAATAAAACCGCTTTATTTCTACATAGTTTACAAATCATCTTTAACAGGAACACCGGCAATAGTGGGGCTCAGGCAGGCTACCTTATCGCACAGAAAATATATGATCAGGCGCATAGCTATCCCAGAGATTCATCTTCGTTCTATACTTCTGCAAAAGCAAAAGCGGTTGCAGATTCGGTAATAAAAAGAAACCAAAAAAGTGAAGGTGGAATTAATGCGGCTAATCTGGTAAAGACAATCACACAGCCTGCGTTACATCTTGAAACTGAAAAAATTAATGTGCCTGGTAAATCGTTCAGGACATTGGTTTCTTATCAAAATATTTCTTCAATAAACCTCCGTATCACTTCTGTCACACCGGCAATGAAGGTAAAAATGAGAGCCGCCGGTGATAGAATCAAACTCTGGGCAATTTTGCTCAATGAAAACCCTCTAAAAACATGGCAACAAACATTACCCTTACCAAATGATTTTGAATACCATTCAACTGAAATAAAAATTGATCAGCTTCCCATAGGCGAATATTTTTTATTAGCAAGTGTTTCCAATGATTTTGATCTGAATAAAAATACATTGGCCTTACAGCCTTTTCATGTTTCTAACATAAGCTTTGTAAATAATAACAGCGAATACTTTGTGTTACACCGTGAAACTGGTCAGCCGCTGAAAGACGCCGTAGTACAGGTTTGGAAAGAGGTGTATGATAAAAATGAAACTGAAAATTTAATAAAACAGGAAAAGATCATTGCCAATAAAAATGGCTATTTCAAATTGCGTGAACCCTTAAAAGATGAAAACAGAAATATCCATCTCGAAATTTCAACAAATGATGATCATTTGTTTTTAGAAGAAACACAATACAACAACTCATATTATGATAGAAATGGGGAAGGTAACGATAACGATTCACTGACCGTTTCAAATTATGAAAGAGACCAGGCAAGAGTGTATCTTTTTACAGATAGAAGTATTTACAGACCCGGCCAGTTGGTATATTTTAAAGGCATTGCTATAACAAACGACGTAAAAACCAAACGGTCTAAAATATTCCGATACAAAGATTCTGTAAAGGTCATTCTGAGAGATGCCAATGGTGAAATAGATTCCATGTTGCTAAAGCTGAATGATTTTGGCTCTGTTTCCGGCAACTTTAAATTACCTGAAGGCAGGATGAATGCATACTTCGTGATAGAGGCTATGCACTTTGGAAATTCTACCGTCAGTTTCGCTGTGGAAGAATATAAACGTCCGAAATTTTATGCAGAGCTCGAAAAATTAAAGGATAGCTACCGGCTTAATGATTCGATTACTGTGAAAGGTGCCGCGAAAGGGTATGCAGGGAATAATATCAATAACGCAACAGTGAGTTACAGTGTCCGTCGGGTAGCAAGATTCATTTACCCATGGCTGTTCTGGCGTTGGCCCATGCCGCTAACAAGGCCTTTGGAAATTACACATGGAATAATAAAAACCGGTGATGATGGAAATTTTAGTTTGACGTTTAAATCCATACCAGACCTTTCTATTAATAAAAAAACAGAACCTGTTTTTGACTACGAGATTAATGTTGACGTAACAGACGCAGCCGGCGAAACAAGAAGTGCAACAACTGTAATTTCTATCGGGTATAAATCTTTGGATGTAAAAATAAAATTGCCGGCAAATGAAGTGATCTCCACAGATAGTCTAAAAGCTATTTCTGTAACAGCACAAAACCTGGCGGGAGAAAAAGTACCGGCAGTGATTAATGTTAAGGTTATAAAATTACTAGCGCCCACCAGGCTCATCAGGAAGAGATACTGGAGCAAACCGGATCAATTTGTAATGTCAAAAGAAGACTATTCAAAACATTTTCCCCTGGATGATTATGCCAACGAACTTGAAAAGGAAAGTTGGGCAAAAGGTGAC
>JBDSRT010000179.1:0-2509 GCA_039929165.1 Ginsengibacter sp. | reverse complement strand
ATTGTATAAATACCCAACCCCAGACCCAGTTCTGCAATAGTAATAATAGAGAGAAGCCAAAAGGTTCTCCAGATTCTTTTAATCTGCGCTTTGCTATCCGGATGATGGTCGATGTCTGCTGTTGCGTGTAATTCCATATATAAATTTTCTTCTATTAAATTAATGCGGAAATCTTTATTATATCAGATAAAAACATAAGAAGACAAATACCCAAACAAGATCAACAAAATGCCAGTATAAGCCGGCTTTTTCTACCATTTCATAATGCCCTCTTTCCTGGAAATGACCCAACCGGGTTTGAACCAGCATAATTGCATTGATTACAACACCTGAGAAAACGTGAAACCCATGAAAGCCTGTTATACCAAAGAAATATCCACCAAAGGCTATAGGGCCAGGTGTTGCCACTTCTCTTCCATTGAAAGATGTTTCAAGTCCCCATGGATTATGTGTAGTTGTTGTACCCCAATGCTGAATTGTACCATTAACCAATACTTCATGATCGCCGGTTATCAAATGCGTCCATTCCCAAGCCTGGCAACTTAAAAAAGCAAGACCTCCAAGTATGGTAAATATTAGCCACTTCTCGACCCCTTTTTTATTCATGTGATGACCTTCATGTACTGCCAGAACCATAGTGACTGAACTAAGAATTAAAATGAAAGTCATTAAACTTACAAATGCCAGAGGCAAATTAGCATGGCCTGTAAAAGGAAAAGCATTGAAAACATGGTTTGGATCAGCCCAAAAATTTTGGCTAAATCTAATGGTACCATAAGAAATAAGAAATGCGCCAAAAGTAAAAGCATCACTCATTAAAAAATACCACATCATCAACTTTCCATAGCTGACACTAAACGGACTTTTACCACCGCTCCATAATTTAGTTCCCGGTTGTTGTACTGCTGCTGTGGCCATGTTTTGCTAACTTAAAGTTTTACAAAAGTAAAAGTTAAAGGTTGTTTAACGAATTTTATATACGCTCAAAAAATATATTTATTCTATAGATTTTATTACCTGATCAACATTAAAAAAGCCAATAAATATAGCCATAGTAAGTCGACAAAATGCCAGTATGTACTTAGTAAATCCACAGGTACAATGCTATAGTTTTTTCTTTTTACACTTAGTGATCTTATATAAGTTACCATTAGAGCTATTACGCCGGCAACAATATGCAAAGCGTGCAAGCCAACTATTATGTATAAAAAAGAAAACGCTACATTCCTGGTTAAAGTAATACCCTCTTTCCATAAGTTAACGAAACCGACCGTTTGCAAAACAACGAACACAATACCAAGTATCATGGTTATGAATAACCAAATTCTGTATTTCTGCATTTCACTCTTTACAAAATTTTGTTTCGCCAGCAGCATTGTAACACTACTAATAATAATCACCACTGTTGAAATGTAAAAAACCGGAGACAAATCAAAACTTAGCCAGTTGGCAAGATTTCTCTTGACAATGTAAGCACTGGTAAGGCCGGCAAACATCATCACAATACTGCCAATACCAACCCACAACGTAAATTTGTGTGGATGAATTCTTTTTTTCTGGTCATTCATTATTGCAATCATAAAACGCTTTATATAGGCCTTACTTTATCAAACAACAGCGATAAAAAAACAATCATCAAATAAAAGTACGAGCCAAACATTACCCGCCTTGCTGCAGCTGCATTCATTTTTATAAATAAAACCACACTGAAACACAGCATACATAAATTGCAGGCCAGCAACACCCACATAGATGTAATACCACTGATGTTGAAATAATAAGGCAACATGCCTATTGGGATCATAATCATGGAATACATGACTGTTTGTAATGCTGTAAACTTTGTCGGCCCTTTCTCACTTGGCAATAATTTAAATCCTGCTTTTGAATAATCGTTATGTGATATCCAGGCTATAGCCCAAAAATGTGGAAACTGCCAGATAAACTGAATGGCAAAAAGTATCCAGCCGCCAGCTGAAAATTCATTAGTTGCAGCCACCCAACCAATTAAGCATGGCAAAGCGCCGGGAAAAGCGCCAACCAATACTGCAACAGAATTAATTTTTTTTAGCGGTGTATAAATAAAGCCGTAAATAAATAAACTAACTAAGCCAATTACAGCACTATTAAAATTGAACCATTGCCAAAGAATAATTGTACCCACCACTCCGGCAATTAAAGCAAAAATGTAAGCTTCATTTACTGACATTCTTCCTGCGGCAACAGGCCGTTGCGCTGTACGTTTCATTAAAGCATCAGTGTCTTTTTCAGACGCCTGATTCACGGCATTTGCAGACCCGGTAATACACATGCCGGCAATAAATAATAGTAATACAGAAGCCAAATTGAATGATACATTTGGCGCCAGTAAATAACAAACCACACAGCTAAATACTACCGTAAAGCTCAGGGTGAATTTGATAAGCTGAAAATAGTCTTTCACCTTATCTGCCAATAAATAAGTAGCCGACTCTGCCACCCTCAATTGTGCTTTATGCATTTAAAAATT
>JBDSRT010000178.1:0-8021 GCA_039929165.1 Ginsengibacter sp. | reverse complement strand
ATTCAGACTTCGTTTATTGTAGTACGGTATTTTTTTCAGCTTGAGATACTGCGTTAATTCTTCACCATATTTATTCTCTTTATAAATGATGCCGATCTTATCAGGCGCTATGCCTTCGCTAAGGATTTGATCAATTCTTTGCGTAATGCCGATCATCTCCTGCCGCTGCGTTTCGTATCGATGAATTATAGGTTTGTGAGTAAGTGTACTGATCCTGCTGTCGCTTGAAACAAGGTCTTTCGTTAAGCCTTCAATTTGCTTTATCAGCCGGTCATTATTCCTGTCAATAATTGTTTTTGAAACATCCAGAATACCTTGTGTTGACCGATAATTATTTGTGAGCACAACCGTTAATAAATCGCTTTTATAATTGTTTGCAAAGCCAAGCATATTCTCCACATTAGCACCCTGGAAACGGTAGATACTTTGGTCATCATCGCCCACTACAAACACATTCGGCTTGTCCCAATAATTGATCAGCAGCTCCACCAAACGGTTTTGTGTACCACTCGTATCCTGGTATTCATCAACCAAAATATATAAGAACTGCTCCTGGTAACGCAACAACACATTCGGGTTCTCTTCAAACACCTTAATCACCCAATTGATCATGTCATCAAAATCATACAGATTATTTTTGCGCATGAACTGCTGAAAATTATCAAACTCATTTACTGCAGCCCGTAGCTTCTCCATGCGTTCTGCTTCTTCTGAAATTTTATCTAAGCGTACATCACCTTTTTTAAAATTGCCTGTTGCCCGTTTGGCGATGTATTCACTACGTTCCGGCAGAGCTTGTAAGTATGCATTAATACGATCGTTAATAAACTCCGGTTTCCAGCCTTCCCGCTTCATTGTGCTAAATAAACTTTGCAGGTTGTTTATTTCATAATACACATCGCCACGATAGCGTTTTAGTGGATGATTTTTTGGAAATGAGTCGATAAGTTGCTTAAATAAATCAATGCGCTGCAAATCACTAATCGGGTCAAGAGCTGTCTTTTCAAACAGGCTAAGATTATCCTGTATCACATCATTACAAAAAGCATGAAAAGTGTAAATGTTTACCCTATAAGCATCAGCGCCAATGAACTCGAGTATGCGTTTGCGCATGGCAATAACGCCCGCGTCTGTGTAAGTAAGACAAAGAATATTTTGTGGCTGTGTGTCCGTGTTCAACAAAATTTTTCCAATGCGTGCAGAAAGGATTTGCGTCTTGCCTGTACCCGGTCCCGCAATCACCATTACCGGGCCTTCAATGGTATCCACCGCACGTTTTTGCTGCTCATTCAAACGGTTATATTCTATGCTATATCTCTCTATCTGATATCTGTTTTGGGGCATGGTGTAAAGATACTTTATAAGCTTGTTGCCACTGGATTTTAGCTGTTAGTGATAGAAAATTTTATGTACTACTCAATAAATATTTCCTTGCTTAAAGTATATTATAAAGCAGTTTGCTGGCGCATATGCCAAGGCTCCACGATTACTTGTTTTGCGGCGCATGAACAAAGTATCATATAATCTGTTCTAAGATTACTTTAAATTCTAAGGAAGTTAATGAGCAAAATATATAGCCTTAAAACGATACAGATTCTTAATGTGCCTCTTGATGAAGCCTGGTCATTCTTTTCATCGCCCAAAAATCTTGCAGCCATCACACCATCAAATCTTGGTTTTAAAATTACCTCGAAGTATCATGGCGATATTATGTATGAAGGGCAAATCATTCAATATATTGTAAAACCTGTTTTGGGCATTCCGTTAAACTGGCTTACAGAAATAACACATGTGGAGCAGGGAAAGTTTTTTATAGATGAACAACGCTTCGGCCCTTATTCATTCTGGCATCATCAACACCACTTTAAGCCACATAACAGTGGCACCGAAATGACCGACATTGTACATTATAAATTACCGCTTTGGTTTTTAGGAGACATTGCTAATTCACTTTTTGTGGAGGGTCAACTTAAAACCATATTTGATTATCGCTACAACAAAGCCGATGAATTATTTAACCAAATAACCTGAGGTCTTCCTGGCGAAGAGTTTGAAGGCATTTATCCGGGCATCCTTGTAATGTATTTTTCCATCTGTTTAATTTGGTCTACTATCTGCGGCGTGGTCGGCTTTAAGCCTTTTACCTTTCTGAAATATTCTTTTGCAGCCCTGAATTCACGTTTATTAATCATTATTGAGGATAGCTGTAAGTAAGCAGCAGCCTGATTCTCCTTGTCAGGCAAACCTGAACGTAGCGCCTGGCGGATGTATTTCTCAGCTGAACGGATATCGCCTTTCTGCATACTCAACATGCCAAGTTGCAAGTGGTTTGCACCTTCAGCTTCTTTAAGCGGACTGCCCAGTGCAAGGCTTTTTTTCATGTGCGATTCTGCAGCCGTAAAATCATTTTTAACCATGGCAAGGTTTCCCTTCAAAGTAAAATAAACGGAACGCACCGGCTTAATAAGAAGGTTTGGATATTTTATAGAATTGATCACACGTTCAGCACCTTCCATATCCCCGGCCTCCATGTGGCCTTGAATAAGACGCATAGGTCCAAAAATGAAATGACCCACTATTAACACAACAGCAATCAGATATAAAATAAACGACGGCCAAAAACTTGTGACTACGTTCACAAAAACTGCAAGCGCAAGCATTACAAAACCCAACAACAGCCTATACCTGATGATAAAATTGAAAAACTTCATTCTTAAATTTTGGGAGGCAAAGATAGTTATAGATAGCCTTAAACGCTACTGCCTTTAATACTTATCGTCGTTTATTTCTATCCAGTTCCCTTCAGGATCTTTAAAGTAAATCTGGTGTACGCCGTCAACTCTCGTTGTCATTTTCTGAGAGCCGCCAGGCCAATCTTCATAAGCTACTTTATTCTTATCAAGTATAACAACGAATTTATTTATGTCTGCTACTGAAAAACACAAATGGCCGTTCTTATTATGATTTACTATAGAATCAGCGCCCTGTATGAGATGGAGATGGGCATGTTCAGCAACTTTAAACCAGGAGTGCTTACCGTCATGAAAGGGTTCGGGTATCATTTCCAATCCCACAACAGTTTTATAAAAATTAGTTGTTGATTCCAAGTCCTTCACATATACGGCGATATGATTTAGATGTACAGCCGGCGCCTGTTGCGCAGCAGCTTGTGTAAAAGATGTAAATGCAATTAAAACAAGAATGTTGGTGAAGTATTTTTTCATATATAATAAAGTAAGGGCTCAAAAGTAGGTAGGTTACCCTACAAATCTTTATTTTTGCCACCCAATTTTTGGCTCCGTAGTTCAATGGATAGAATAGAAGTTTCCTAAACTTTAGATACAGGTTCGATTCCTGTCGGAGCTACATACCACTATTACTTTCATGAAGTTTTTGGCACGCAATTGCTTAATAACTCTTTAAATACTATTCACTTGCCTTACGTAGAAAAGACTAAATACAAGCATCTTTTAAAGATCATTATACTTATCGTAATTGGTTTGGCGGTTTTCTTTTTTATATATTCTTCTAAAGAACGAAAAATGGATATAGAACAACCTGGTGTACCGGCACAGTCACCCGTAAAATAAAAGTCGCCTATTTTTTGATAAGAAGACTATCATCCGCGAAACATAGTGGTTAATTCTTTAACTATTGCATATCTATTACATATCTAAATTTTACTTCTTTGATCTTTAATTTATCCAAAGTATCATTCATATCCTAAATGTTTACACGCTCTACCTGAAGCATATATCATGCTGGGCACAAAAATCTATTACTTCCCGTGTTTCTCTTCTTCCGCCAATTAATGAACCTTTTACACTCCTGGCAAACCTGGCACTTCCATGTTATCGGTTGTTTAGGGAATAATTTGTACGACTTACGTGTTAAGTCAGAATAAAAGGTACATACATCTATGTAGCTTTATTTTCTAAAAAGTACTATTGAAGTATAAGGCGCAACTTCTATAGAGTTTTGATAAACAGAGTTATTTTGATCTCTATAATTTCGATCAAGGGCAAATTCTTTTGGTTTGCTGTCGACGTTTGTGAAAATTTTAAAATCAGCATCTCCAATAATTTTGTTGTTCAAAATGTCTTCAGAAGCAGCAGACTCGAAACCGAAATTTTGCTTGAGCATAGATATAGTTGGCTTATCTCTCACTAACATACCCGCAGCTTTGTATTGAATCAAAAACATATTACCAACGTTTTGAGCTTTATAAAAGTTTTTTTCAAAACTTCCAAAGCTTTTGATATCATCTTCACTGGAAACAAGGCCTATCAAGATTTCATCAGGTTTTTGTGCAATAAGTTTATTTCCTGAAAAATTTATATTATTGATCGCATGCGTTTTATCATGTTTTGCATAAAACTGTACACCATTATTATATAGTGTGTTGTTGGCAACTGTTATATCGAAAGCATTGTGAAGGTAAATTCCCCAGTGTGTGGCTGTTATGGTATTACCTGTTATCTCTACGCCGGAAACACCCCCATCCATATAAATACCCTCTGCTGAAGAAACCGGTGTCTTCGTAGTTCCTTCCCCTGCGCCTATGCCATTTGAAATAATATTACCGGCAACTTTTCCGGTATATGTAATATTCTGTTTTCCTTTAACCGCATAAATACCTCCACCATCATCTTTTACCAAACAAAAACTATCTATTATGTTATTCATTATTATCTCGTTGCCTCCTCCAAGCTGTATACCAATATAACCAGAGTTTACAATTTTATTATTGGTAATAACACCATCTTTTCCATTTCTGATTCCGGCGCCTTTAACATTCCCACTGCCGCCGAGACCGGCTATCATATAGGTATTTTTTACAACGTTATTTTTTATTAATGATGAACTGCTGCCTAATACATTTATACCATCGTTATAACAATTTGATACAAACGAATTGTCTACTGTCAGGTTTTTACATTTGGTTCCTCTGATACCATCACGGCCAGCATGCTGTATATTACAATTAATGACACTTATATTCTCACTGCTGTTAATGTCAAATCCATTTAAATTACTACCGTCCAAGGTCAGGTCGTAAAAGTTTAAATAGTTATACCCTTTACTAGTAATCAAATTATCAACCGACGCAATCTGTATATTTTTAGACTTGGGATTCTTATCAAGATACATGTAAAAGCTTTCAGACTTATTATCATAGAACCATTCACCGTCACTATCTAATGTTGATAATGCATTTTGTATAAAATATCCATACCCATCTTTACCATTACTTTTTGCATTTTTGTACGAAATGGTTTTATTGTTTATTGCCAAAACAGGAAAGCGGTCTAACACCCATCTTTCTCTTCGTAATACCAACTCGGCGTCTATCCAATCTGGTGCAGAGGTAAGTTTATTGTCTGTTATCGATGTACTATCCTTGTGGCTATCTATGTAGGAATAACCACTGTTAGGGTATCTTCCCATACGTTGCGGCTCGTTATCCAGAAGAACTACCTGTAACCGATTAGCAACTTCAACGTGACAAGCATAAATATTTTTTTGATCTGTAGCCTTCCAGTCGGAAATGGTTTTTAATGAGGTAATAACCGGCTTATGCCCTTTACCATAAGATGCGAGTACTATAGGCTTATCAGATAAACCGGAAGCGTTAACATTTACCGTTCCATAAAAGGTGTCTCCGCATTTAAGAAGAATAGAATCACCCGGATTTAACTGGCTAAAAATACTATTAAGTTTATTGATTGATTTCCATGGCTGGCCTGCTGAACTTTTTGGTCTTGAATCATCACCCGAGGAAGATGAAAAATAATAATTAGTGGCTAAAACAGGCTTAACACAGGAGATTAAAAAAAGAGAGAAAAAACAGGATCTCGTGATTAAAAAAATCTTCTTCATAACGTAATTTTGGGTCTATACAACTGGTAAGATTCCAACACAGATGTGAAGTTAAATTGCTAAGGTCAACACATCTTCTTATTACTAAATCATTAACATCTGTATACTTAAATTGCCTCGTATATCTAAAAACTTTTTATGAAATATCTTCGTTTTTTATTGCCGGCTTTTGTTTGCCTGGGTGCGTTTACGTCATGTGCGCAAAAAGTAAAAGCGCCTAAAAAGGTAAAACAGGCCGTAAATACACAAGATCTTTCAAAACTTAGCCAGGCAACGTTTGCAGCAGGCTGTTTTTGGCATGAAGAGGCATTGTTTGAAAGTGTAAAAGGCGTTAAGGAAGCAGTGTCCGGTTATGCTGGCGGCACAACTAATGATCCTACTTATGAAAGTATAGAAACCGGAAATACCGGTCATACAGAGACGGTAACTGTGTATTATGATTCTTCTGTCATCAACTACCCAACTTTACTTAAAGTTTTTTTTGCCGGACAGGATCCTACTGACGTCAATGGACAAGGTCCCGATAGAGGCACTCAATATCGTTCAGTTGCTTTTTATAACAATGTAGCGGAAAAAAATATGATCGATAACCTGATTAAAACGCTGAATGCATCAGGAAAATACAAAAGACCAATTGCTGTACAGGTTGCGCCATTAAAAAAATTCTGGCCGGCAGAAGATTATCACCAGGATTACATTATGCATAACCCGGATGGCGGCTATGTTCGAAATGTTTCCATACCCGAAATTCAACATTTTCAGCACAAGTATCCTGATTTAGTAAAAGCTGACCATAAATTCTAATTAACCGCTTAAAATATGTAAGCCGTAGCATTTTGTGTTACGGCTTTGTTGTTTTATTTTTGCCCTTCCTTAGGCGGATTTGTTTATTGTTCGGCCGGAGGACTTAAGTATAACTGAACTAATAAACGAAACATTCTGCACCCTACTTCAGGATTTTTATTTCGTTTATAAGTTTATTGAGCAAATTACTCTGGTATCATAGTCATTACAATAAATGATGGTTTAGAATAATTGTATTATTCGGATATAGGGCGATACAAAATATAAAGGTCATGAAAACAATACAGGAATGTCTGCAGGAGCGCATACTTATTATTGATGGCGCTATGGGCACAATGATCCAGCGTTATAATCTTGAGGAAAAAGATTTTAGAGGTAAGCGATTTTCAGATTGGCCGTCAGATTTACAGGGTAATAATGATTTGCTAAGTATCACTCAACCGCAAATAATTGAAGCAATCCATCTCCAATATCTTGAAGCAGGAGCTGATATTATCGAAACCAATACTTTCAGCAGTACAAGCATTGCGCAGGCTGATTATCAAATGCAGTCGATAGCTTATGAATTAAATGTAGCAGCTGCGCAGTGTGCAAAAAAAGCTATTGAAAAATTCAATAGTGCTGAACCAAAATTCGTTGCCGGCGCAATAGGTCCGTTAAATAAAACACTTAGTCTTTCTCCTGATGTAAATAACCCGGGTTACCGTTCAGTGACTTTTGATGAAGTTGTAGTCGCCTACACAGAACAGATTAAAGGCCTTGTGGATGGCGGCGTTGACCTGCTTTTAATAGAAACTATTTTCGATACATTGAATGCCAAGGCAGCCATCTTCGCCATTAAAAATTTCTTTAGAAATACCGGTATTCCCGAACTCCCGATTATGATAAGTGGAACGATCACTGATGCAAGCGGACGTACACTAAGCGGACAAACTCTTGAGGCATTCTATATATCTGTTGCTCATGCAAAGCCGTTGAGTGTCGGATTAAATTGCGCCTTAGGCGCCACGCAAATGCGGCCACATATTGAAGAGTTGAGTAGCCTTGCAGATTGTTTCACTTCCGCTTATCCTAATGCCGGTTTACCAAATGCTTTTGGCGAATATGATGAACAACCTCACGAGACTGCACACATTATTGAAGAGTGGGCTAAAGAAGGTTTTGTAAATATTGTGGGTGGCTGCTGTGGAACAACACCAGATCATATCAAACACATTGCAGAGGAAGTTAAAAAATATAAACCCCGTCAGCTTCAAATGGAAAGAGAACTAGTGGCTTAGCTACTATTAATCTTGCCTGGCTTAACAATTATGACAATTCAAACAAAACCTTCTTTT
>JBDSRT010000177.1:0-4163 GCA_039929165.1 Ginsengibacter sp. | reverse complement strand
CCGTTTTGTACGTCAATAAATTTTGGTTTTGTAAGGGTATTTTCACAACCAAACTGATTTCGTATTGATAAGGTTACATTATATTCCCCTGGAGTTGTATAAGTATGTAGGGGATTTGCTATGGAGTCGATATTTCCATCACCGAAGTCCCAAAGCCACTTAGTTATAGCACCACTTGGATCACTTGTTTGATCAGTGAACTGAACAGTTTGAGGGAAGCAACCGGAATTTTTATCCGAAGTAAAAGCAACGGTTGGCTGGTCAGGAACAACAATATAATTAGTTTTAGTTATGATTTTGGTTTCACTACCGTTACTTATAGTTAGAGTAACCGTATAATTTCCCGTTGTAGTATAGGTTGTGGAAACAGATTGACCAAAAACAGCTGTTCCAGTTCCCAGGTCCCATTTCCAGCTGGTTGGGTTACCAGTAGAAGCATCAGTGAATGTTACAACCAATGGCGAACAACCTTTGGTAACATCAGCTGTAAAGTCTGCATTTAGCTGGGCAAAAGAAATATTGGTAATGAATAAAACGCAAGCCCCTAGTAAATAACGAAAAGTAAATTTGATCGCATTATTCATGTGGTGACAGGTAGAGGTCGGCAAATTAAATTAAAAAACTATAACCTCAAATTTGCACTCACGTTGATTAATCTTTGTGTTTTTGAAATTCAACATGATGTACGGATTAAAGCAGAAGATACAAAAAGGATTTTGCAAATGTAAATAACCTTTGAAATCTTGATAATAATAACAACTATTTTATTTTTTATTACAAAAAATCTTTCAAAGACGATTTTAGTATCGACTGCTGGAAAAAAATTCCAATTTGGAAAGCGTAATATCATTTTGCTTTAAATTACTACCAGTACTGGTTTTTAACATTCAAAAGCTTTTTTGTGTAATGTAAAATTTCTACGAATAATTTTTTTCGTGCTGTGTTATTTACATAATTTGAAATGCTACACGTATCACTTACAATGTATACATGTGCGCCAACGAAGCTTTTGAGCTGATTTTGCCTGCTATAGAACAGTTTTTTCATTTAAATACACTGCAAACTTTTGAAGTATTATGGCTATTCAGGGATTATATCACCCATCTTTTGAACACGACTCCTGTGGTATTGGCTTTGTTGCAAATATTAAACGGAATAAGTCGCACCAGATTGTGGCAGATTCGTTAACAGTTCTGGAGAATATGGAACACCGCGGAGCTTGCGGTTGTGAAAGTAACAGTGGAGACGGCGCAGGGATTCTTATACAAACCCCGCATGAATTCTTTTTTGATGAATGTGTAAAAGCAGGCATTCATTTACCTTCTTATGGTAAATATGGTGTAGGCGTTTTATTTTTTCCGAGAGACGTAAGATTAAGAGAAGAATGCAGAGACATTTTTAATCGTTCTGCGGAGAAGCTAGGTTTAGAGGTGTTAGGATATAGAAGTGTTCCTGTAAATACTGAAGGCATAGGTTTTACAGCACTTTCTGTTGAACCCGAAATCGAACATGCTTTTGTGGTCCGCCCTGATCATGTAAATGATCCCGAAGAATTCGAAAGAAAATTATTTGTTTTAAGAAATTACGCTACGCAAACAATAACAAATACGGTAAGACAAGATGCTATCGGTTTTTATGTGGCGTCATTGTCTTATAAAACGGTAATTTATAAAGGGCAGCTTACCAGTAAACAATTGCGTAATTATTTTCCTGACCTGAGTAACAAGCGTGTAGTGAGTGCGTTTGGGTTGGTGCATTCCAGGTTTGCGACAAATACATTTCCGTCCTGGAAACTGGCACAACCTTTCAGGTATATTGCCCACAATGGAGAGATAAATACTTTACAGGGAAATATCAATTGGCTTAAAACTTCTGAAAAAGGCTTCATATCACAATATTTCACCAAGGAAGAAATGGATATGTTGCTGCCTGTTGTTGAGCCAGGGCAGTCCGATTCTGCTTCTCTGGATAACATGATTGAATTGCTAACCCTTTGTGGCCGGTCACTTCCGCATGTAATGATGATGTTGATTCCGGAGGCATGGGATGGCAATGAACAAATGGATCCTGTAAAGAAAAGCTTCTACGAATTTCATGCATCTTTTATGGAGCCCTGGGATGGTCCGGCATCCATCTCTTTTACTGATGGAAATATTATTGGAGCAACGCTGGATAGAAACGGCTTGAGGCCCTCAAGATACTGTGTCACTACTGATGATCGTGTGATAATGGCTTCGGAAACTGGTGTTTTACCGATTGATCCGAAATTGATAAAAGAAAAAGGCCGGTTACAGCCAGGCAAAATGTTTATTGTTGATCTTGAAGAAGGAAGAATTATCACGGACACTGAATTAAAAAATAAAATCTGTTCTCAAAAGCCCTATGGCGACTGGCTAAATAAATATAAGATCAGGTTAGAAGAATTGCCTGAACCAAGAGTGTTGTTTACCCATCTTGAGCAGGACCAGGTTTTTAAATACCAGAAAGCCTTCGGATATACAAAAGAAGATATTGATGTTATTATAAATCCAATGGCTACTGGCGGTAAAGAACCTATCGGGTCAATGGCTACCGATGTTCCATTAGCAGTTTTAAGTGACCAGCCTCAGCATCTTAGCAGTTACTTCAAACAATTATTTGCCCAGGTAACTAACCCGCCGATTGATCCTATCCGGGAAAGATTAGTAATGTCCTTAGCCACCTTTGTTGGTAACAATGGTAATCTTTTACAGGAAGATCCTCTTGCCTGCCACAGTGTAGCTTTGAAGCACCCGGTGCTTTCCAACCATGAACTGGAAAAGATCAGGAGCATTGACACAGGCATATTCCAGGCACATACTTTACAGACTTATTTTATTGCAGATGGTAAGCCGGGTTCCTTGCAAAAAGGGCTTGACAGAATTTGCCGCTATGCAGTTGATGCGGTTGAAGATGGATTTGAAGTATTGATATTATCTGACAGAGCCATTGATTCTGATCATGCCCCCATACCTTCTTTACTGGCAACATCTGCGGTTCATCATCATCTTATCCGCAAAGGTTTAAGAGGAAAAGTCGGACTGGTAATAGAAGCCGGCGATGTTTGGGAAGTGCATCATTATGCCTGTCTCATGGGTTTTGGTGCTACCGCAATTAATCCTTACCTCGCTCTGTCTTCTCTTAGATATATCAAAGAAAATGGTGGAACCCACAGCGATGATGAAGTTGATTATCTCAAGAAGAATTATATAAAGGCAGTTAATGATGGATTATTGAAGGTGTTTTCTAAAATGGGTATTTCAACACTTCAATCTTACCAGGGTGCTCAAATATTTGAGATTATTGGATTGAACAGGGCCGTCGTAGATAAATATTTTACTGGCGCTGTGTCACGGATAGAAGGATTAGGTCTTGATGAAATAGCCCGGGAAATTTTAACCCGGCACTTCTTCTCGTTTAGCAGAAAAGAAATTCCTGTTGACCGCTTACCGGAAGGCGGCATTTATCAATGGAAACGAAAAGGCGAACACCATCTCTTTAATCCGCAAACCATTCACTTGTTGCAGTATTCAACAAGAATGAAAGATTATGATCTCTTTAAAAAATATTCTAAGCTGATCAATGATCAGAGTGAGCATGCAAATACTGTTCGCAGCTTATTTCAATTTAAATATAACCGGCCTTCTATTTCAATTGATGAAGTTGAGCCTGCTGAAAATATTTACAAAAGATTCGCTACCGGCGCCATGAGCTTTGGTTCTATTTCGTGGGAAGCACATACTACTCTTGCCATTGCTATGAACCGTCTCGGAGGCAAAAGCAATACAGGTGAAGGTGGAGAAGATGAATTAAGATATCAACCGTTAGAGAATGGTGACTCCATGCGATCATCTATCAAGCAGGTGGCATCAGCAAGATTTGGCGTTACCAGTCTCTACTTATCTGAAGCTGAAGAACTCCAAATAAAGATGGCGCAAGGCGCAAAACCCGGTGAAGGCGGTCAGTTGCCTGGCCATAAAGTAGATGAATGGATTGGTAAAACACGGCACAGTACACCTGGAGTCGGCCTAATATCTCCCCCACCACATCACGATATTTATTCTATTGAAGATCTGGCTCAATTGATATTTGATTTAAAAAATGCTAACAGGCGTGCAAGAATAAATGTTAAGTTAGTTTCAAAA
>JBDSRT010000176.1:0-7233 GCA_039929165.1 Ginsengibacter sp. | reverse complement strand
AATTACAATGAACAGTTCCCGAAAAAGCGGATTTAAATTTTTAACAGCACCATCTACTTGCAGCGGATGCTGAACGTAGGATCAAAAATGACGGGTTTGGTTGTTAAGGCTTAGTGACTCTTTATTTGAAAATGAAAAGTTGAGCCTGTACCTAATGTGCTTTCCGCCCATATTTTGCCTTCATGTCTTTGAATTATTTCGGCGGCAATGTACAAGCCTATGCCTGAGCCGGCAAAGGTTGTAGGCAATCCGCCTACACGATAAAATCTTGAAAAAATATCTTTTAAATCCTCCTGCGGAATGCCGATGCCGCTGTCTAAAATGCTTACGGTTACCAGGTCCTGTTCCTGAACAGTATGTATAATAATGTCACCGGCGTTTGGTGTGTACTTAATAGCGTTGGATAAAATATTTACCAGTACCTGCTCTATACGGTTCTTATCCGCAAGTAAGGTGATTGGCTCTGGCGGTTCTTTACATACAATATTATGCTGTTGTGAAAGGGGGCGCAAGTACGTGATCACATCGTTAATCAATTGGTCAAGCTGAAAGTGACTTTTGTTCAACACCATTTTGCCTGCCTGTATTTTGGAAGCATCTAAAAGATCTTCGATGAGTTTTGAGAGTTTATTTGCCTGTCGCACCGAAGTTTGCAGCAAGGCAACGTTTGGGTCCAGTTGCATCCTGGTTTCTAAAACCTGGAGACTTGCTTTAATTACAGTCAATGGGGTTTTCAGCTCATGGCTGGCCATGGCCATAAATTCATCTTTATTGGTATTTAATTCCTGCAGGCGTTTAGTGTAAAGCTTTTTCTGAAGTTCTATGCGTGATCTTTCTGTAATGTCCCGGGCAATTTTTGAAGCGCCGACAACTTTACCATACTTATTTTTTATTGGTGATACCGTTAAGCTGATGTTTATTTCCGTACCATCTTTCCGAACCCTGACGGTTTCTATATGGTCTATCTTATTGCCTGCCCTGATATTCCTTATAATTTCCGCTTCTTCATCTAAATGATCTTTAGGAATGATCAAAGAAATGTGTTTGCCTACAGCCTCCTGCGCAGTATAACCAAATAGTTTTACTGCTGAAACATTCCAGCTGGTAATTATGCCGTCAAAGTTTTTACTAATGATAGCGTCATCAGAAGAATTTACAATGGCAGCAAGCATGGCCTGTGTTTCATCAGCCTTTCTTAACTCTGTTATATCCCGTGCTATTTTTGACGCACCGATAATATTGTTGTTGGCATCCCTTATAGGTGATATCGAAAGATCAATTAAAATTTGTTCTCCATTTTTCTTTCGTCTGACTGTTTCATAGCGTTTAATTTGTTCGCCATTTTTTACTTTCTTAATAATTTCTTTTTCTTTATCAAGGTATTCCGGAGGAATAATAATAGATATATTCTGGTTAATAGCTTCTACGGCAGAAAAGCCGAATATAGCTTCTGCTCCTGCATTCCAGCTATTAATGGTGCCGTCAAAATTTTTGCTGATTATGGCATCCTGCGAAGAATCAATAATTGCGGCCAGCCTTGCGGTGTCTTCATAGTTTTGAATCTGCATGCATTAAAAGTATGTATTAAAGGAGAGAACATATTTAAAGAAATTTGCAACAGTGAATAGTTAGCAAATATGTTTGTTATACAAAACGATTATATGAGTAGAATACTCCCGTTAGATTCTTACAGATACCTATAAAATCGCTAAGACGTGAACGGCAATACGTAACTCCTGATGTGCCGTCTTTAATGCCTTATTTCATCACCGGCATGTTAGCCTGCTTAATTAACTGAAGTATGGTTGGCAGATTTTCCTTTACATAGATAGTATGGTCTCCTATGAAATTTATTGCACTAACAGGTGTAGCACCCTGCCGGGTTGGTGCCTGGCTGGTCATATATAGAATAAGTGCAGAGTTAACGGCAAGCATTACATTTTGTTCTGAGGTAAGCTGAATAAAGATCGGGGTCATTTTGAATGAAGATAGACTTAACGCGGCTTAAATGCTGCTTAATTCAAATAAAAGAAGTCTTCGCCTGGAACCTCAAAGGCAAAGCAACAGGGTAGGGCTATCAGCCGTAAAAACGCCTACAGGCTATAGGTAATCATGCCATCGATTTGCAAAAACAACCAATTTGGGGAAAAACAAAAGAGCAATGATCTTTTCAGACCATTGCTCTTATTTAATTTAATGAAGCAATTATTTATTAAAAGCGCTTTTTAATTCATCAGTCGCCATAGCCTGTGCATCTTTAGCCTGGCTTACTACTGCTGCCATACCAAAGAACTCATGTGTTGTGCCATTATATAATTTATAGTTTGTTTTAACATCAGCTTTCTTTAAGTTATCGGCTAACATTTCCCCTTCGCTTCTTAACGGGTCGTATTGTGCAGCTATGATAGTAGTAGTTGGTAAACCTTTCAGGTTTGCAGACACTAACGAAATCATAGGTTTCTTGCCATCAGCAGGACTGTTTAGATACTTTTGAAAAAACCATTTCATTAATCCTGAACCAAGCGGTTTAGTACTGTCACTTTCTTTATAAGAAGGTGTATTAAAATCGTAGCCGGCAATTGGGTAAACCAATACCTCATGAACTGGCATTTGCATGCCTTTATCTCTTGCCATCATACTTACTGCAGCGGCCAGATTACCACCGGCACTCTCGCCTACCAGTGCAATTCGTTTTGGATCGCCTTTTATAGAGGCCGCATTTTTAATTGTCCATTCGTAAGCCGCATAACTATCGTTATGTGCTGTAGGAAATTTAAATTCCGGCGCCTGCCTGTAGGCAACAGAAACAACAACCGCTTCTACCTGGTTAGCTAACCCTTGCGCTGACGCATTGTATGTATTTAAGTCTGCAATTACCCATCCGCCACCGTGATAATACACAATAACGGGATAAGCATCTCTACCGGTTTTGGGCGTGTAGATGCGAAGGTGTATCTGACCACCTTTTACAGGAATATCTTTACCTGTTGTATCAACATTGTTTGGTGGCATGGCAATATTATGCTCAGTCATTACAGCCATGGCTGCATCAGCCGGTGAAGGTTGCTTACGGGCTTCAGGTGCAGATAATGATACCAAAGGCGGTGCTTTAAAGCTTACTAATTTCTCGATCACTACTGCCATCGGGTCCGTCATGTCTTTGCCCCAGTCTGGTTTTGGTTGGGCAGGTTTTAAATCGCCTGGGGAGCTGGATTTTGTGTCGTCATTTGTTGCCGTAGCTGTTGTATCTGTACCTGTAGTGGTAGAACTATTGTTGCCATCGCAGGATGCAAAAAGGATTATTGAAGACATTGAAAAAACAGCTAGACTGTTTTTAAAAAAATTGTAAAAAGTCATAAGTTACATTTTGTGAAGTGAATTATTTTATTTAGGGGCACAAATATACGTAACACATAACCAGATGGTTTGTTTTAAAAGCAATAGTCGTAAACGCATTGCCCGTGTAGCGCTTCGGCTACGCCTTCGCTTCACTACGCCTGGCAGGAGACAAAATCAAATGAAAAATTGTCTACTTTTAAATCGTACTGAAAAAGGGAAGCCTTCAGTAGATGTTTCGGCTGCACCATAAAAGCTAATCGTCATATAAATAATGTATAGCCAAATTTGTACGCTGCTTAAATACTTACAGGCAGCAGTTACACAAATGTTTACGCACCTATTTAAAAATGAGTGGAAAAAATTGCGCAAAGCAAAACCGCTACATGACTTCTGAATTTTGTGATATTACTTTAGCTTTTGAAAACACGTTTGTCAAATGATGACTTTGTGCGGTTGGCTGGGAAGTAATTTTATTTAGTTCACCAGTTCTGTAATACCGCTGTCTAATCAGTTTAAATAACATAAATGCTGTTGCTGCGGCTGCTAAATAAAGTACTTGCTTTTTCATAATTTTTTGTTGATTCCGGTAACAATTGGTATGCCTGATTTCTGCCTGACCCTGAAATTCTTCTATACAATGTCATTTGTAACTCTCAATATAGTAGGTTGAAAGGGCCATCGGTTTAGCAATTCTATTGTACTATTATCAGTAAGCCTTCGTTGTTTTAATATCGATTGCAAACACTTTATTTAATTTGGAAATTATAAAAGTGTTTATTTACTTTGTATTTCAAAGTACTTTTAATTAACGAAGTAAACCACCTGTTAACTATAAACAAAACCTGACATCATGATTACAGCAAACAAAAGGCTCATTGGCATCTTACTTACAGTTATTGGTCTTTTACTAATACCATTAATATGCATGCAGTTTTCTAACGAAGTGGATTGGTCATTGTTTGATTTTGTTATTATGGGTGGCTTGTTACTCGGTACTGGCCTTCTATGTGAATTTGTATTAAGGAAAGTCAAAACGTTTGGGTTCCGTCTCGCAATTTGTGGATTTTTATTAATGGTGCTTTTCCTGGTGTGGGTAGAACTTGCTGTCGGAATTTTCGGATCACCATTCGCTGGGAGTTAGGCCAGTTAAGGAACAATCGCAACATGCACTTCGATCACATTGCAGCATAAAGAATGATAGCTGTTTGCACATTATTTTTCTTTTTTGTAAAAGAATTTCCGCATTCTGCAAATCATTTCTTTTAATAGCCTTCACATTTGCGCCTCAATGTATTGATGTGAAAGTAAAAGTCTCAATTGTATTGGCTGTGTTGCCATTGTTCGTCATTGCACAGCAAACGCCTGACTCTGTAAAAACCACCATACTTCAACAGGTAAATATATCCAGTATTAAAACTGTTCATGGCACAGGCCATATGCCCGAAACAAAAGATGGAATTATCTACGCCGGTAAAAAGAATGAAGTGATAATGGTTGACAGTCTTGATGCCAACAAAGCCATTAATAATACACGGCAAATTCTCGGCAGGATACCGGGGTTAAATATTGTGGAGACTGAAACCGGTGGCTTTACTTCAGATGGAATTGCTACACGTGGCCTTAACCCTTCGCAAAGCCTTGAAATGAATGTGAGGCAGAATGGCTATAACATCAGTGCAGATGTGTTTGGTTATAATGAATCGTATTATATACCGCCTACAGAGGCTGTGAGCAGGATAGAGATGGTAAGAGGTGCTGCCTCTTTACAGTTTGGTTCACACTTTGGCGGCGTTGTAAATTATGTGGTTAATGAGCCTTCTAAAACAAAACCTTTTGAATGGTACACATCGCAAACCGGTGGGAGCTTTGGTTTATTTAATACTTTTAATTCAATTGGCGGCACTATTAATAGGATCAGTTATTATGGCTTTGCCCAATACCGCACACTGGATGGTTGGCGGCCAAACAGTAACCAGCACCAGCTATCAGCCTTTGGGAAAGTGCAGTATAATGCTACAAATAAATTTAATGTTGGTTTTGAATATTCGTTGCTGCGTAACAGGATAAAAATGCCTGGCGGTCTCACGGACAGTATGTTTAAAGCCAATCCACGTTCATCTTTCAGGGCTAGAAACTGGCTTGAAAGTCCATGGAATATTGTTGCAGCTTATGCCAACTTTATCATATCGCCAAACACTACCTTATCTCTGAAATCATCTGTCCTGTTTAGCAGCCGTGCGCTGGTTTGGCGTAATGAAGATGGCGGTGCGGGAGCGTTAGATGAGATCGATCCTGCAACCAACGAATATGTGCCACGTGAAGTAGAAGATGAACAGATGCATAACACCACTACGGAAGTGCGCTTGCTGCATAATTACAAACTTGGCAAAACACAAAACACTTTGGCTGGTGGTTTAAGATTTGCCCATGCCTGGTTTGAACGTTTAGGTGGGGGAGAAGGCACTACTGGCAGCGATTTTGATTTGTCTGTACAGGGAGATTATGAATATGAATATGAATATGAATTTACAACAACTAACATCGCTCCGTTTATTGAAAATATTTTTAGAGTAAATAGTCGTTTTACTGTTACACCCGGGTTTAGATTTGAGTATCTAAAAAGTACTGGTGAAGGTGAGCAGAAAGAAGATGGCGATAAACTTATTACCAATGAAAACCGTGGACGAACTATACCATTGTTTGGTGTTGGTGCCGAATATAAAGCCACAGGTAACACCAATATTTATGGCAACATAAGCCAGGCTTACAAGCCTGTAGATTATTCGCAGTTGTCTGCTTTTGGGCTAACCTCTGTTATTGATCCGCATCTTAAAGATGCCAAAGGCTATAATGCTGATCTTGGTTTTAGAGGCACGATAAAGAATTATCTGAATTTTGATGTCGGGCTTTTTTACCTGGCTTATAATAAACGGATAGGCACCGTATTGGTTAACGAAGGCACAGCCAATGAATACACACTTAGAACTAATGTTGCCAATAGTGTACATAAAGGCTTAGAGAGTTACGTTGAATTTAACCTGCTTAAATATTTAAACAACAACTCAAAAAGAGGGTTGAGTGTTTTTAACTCCCTGGCTGTATTAGATGCTAAATATAAAACCGGTGAATTTAAAGGCAAACGTGTAGAAGCCTCTGCAAAATATATTAACAGGCTTGGAATGATCTATGCCGATAAAAAACTATCCGGCACTCTGCAATTAAATTATATTGGCGATGCCTATGGTGATGCAACCAATACCGCATTTAGTGATGATCCTGTGGCCGGTTACATACCGGCTTATACCGTTTTAGATTTTAGTGCGACTTACAAGCTTGACAGGTTTTCTATAAAAGCAGGCATAACCAACTTAACTAATAAAGCTTACTTCACCCGACGCACTGATGAATATCCCGGGCCGGGCATTATTCCTGCGACCGGACGGAGTTTTTACGCAGGTATCGCGGCAAAGTTTTAAGATATTTAATATGTTTTGATTAAATTATTCCAGGATTTTTACAATCCTGCTCATCTGGCCATCAGCATTGATGCCTTCCAGGATTAAACATAATTTTTTGCTGAAGTCATTGTTGTAGAAAGATAAAGTAGTCGTTGGATTTGTCTTATCCATCAAGATGAATGGATTCCAATACAATGTTGGTCTCATATCCTCTTCAGTTTTGCTCGAATCCTTCGCATAGTCAGGTTGTATAAACTCTTTGAAGCTACTATAGCCTTCTAATACAAATGTTTTTAGGCCGGGCTCATAACTGTTATTGGTTACCGGTGAGTATCCTCTTTTTGAATAAAGCGCTATAACGCCGGAAAAGCCATTCTGCAAAGAACCTAGAAAAGGTGGCCGGAAAGCTTTAACATAGGCAATGTTATTTATATTA
>JBDSRT010000175.1:0-2957 GCA_039929165.1 Ginsengibacter sp. | reverse complement strand
TCAGCGCCGATGAAAAGTTTTTGTACGCGGCAGGTGGCAACGATAATATGATTTATAAATATGGTATTGTTAGTAAAAGATTGGTGCTGAAAGATTCTATTATTTTGGGCAAGAAATGGCCTGAAAGAATTTCTCCTGCAGGCCTGGAGATTGACGATGTGAAGAATACAATGTATGTAGTAACAAAAGAAAACAATTCACTCTATGTTATTGACCTGGCAACAAAACAAACTGTTATACCTGCACTGCCACTTGGCGCCGAAGCCTATACCTGTCTATTGTCGCCTGATAAAAAAGAATTGTACATCTCGCTTTGGGGTGGCGATAAAATTTTAATCTTCAATACAGCTCAAAATAAGATCACTGATTCAATAAATGTTGGCGATAACCCTAATGATATTACGCTTACTAAAAATGGCAAGTTCTTATATGTTGCCAACGCCAACGATAATTCAGTATC
Source organism: Ginsengibacter sp. (assembly GCA_039929165.1). Lineage (GTDB taxonomy): Bacteria > Bacteroidota > Bacteroidia > Chitinophagales > Chitinophagaceae > Ginsengibacter. Next base: position 2,497 of record JBDSRT010000175.1, on the reverse strand, counting down.
GGTAATAGATGTAGCTGAACGCCGTGTGGCTGAAACCCTTACTACTTCATTATATCCTGATGCACCCTCCGGTAGTACAACAAATGCAGTTGCTTTAAGTCCTGATGATAAAACAGTATACATCGCCAATGCCGATAATAATTGTCTTTCTGTTTTCAATGTGGAAAATCCCGGCTCTGCTAAATCAGCCGGCTTTATACCAACAGGCTGGTACCCAACCGCTGTTAAAGTTATTGGCAAAAAAATATTTGTCGCAAACGGTAAAGGCTTTACATCAATGGCTAACCCATACGGACCTCAACCTGTAGAAACTAAAGTAGTATACCAGGGCAACGATAAAAACAGGCCAGTGAAAGAGCAATATATTGGTGGCTTGTTCAAAGGCACATTAAGCATTATTAACACACCAAATGCTGAAGAACTCGGCAAATATTCTGCAATGGTTTATAGTAACACGCCTTACACAAAAGATAAAGAACTGATGTCAGAAGGTGAGGAGGGCAATCCAATTCCTAAAAAGATAGGCGATCCCTCACCTATCAAGCATGTATTTTACATAGTAAAAGAAAACCGTACTTACGACCAGGTTTTGGGCGACGTTGCAGCAGGCAATGGTGATACAAGCCTGGTATTATTTGGAGATAATATAACACCTAACCAACACAAGCTGGTTAAAGATTTTGTACTACTTGATAACTTTTATGTGGATGGCGAAGTGAGTGCAGACGGGCACAACTGGAGCCTTGGCGGTTACGCCACTGATTATCTAGAGAAGACATGGGTAACAAGTTATGGCGGCCGCGGTGGTGACTATGATTCCGAGGGCAACCGCAGGATTGCCAATAACAAAAAAGGGTTTATCTGGGATCATTGCAAAGCTGCAGGCGTCTCTTACCGCACCTATGGCGAGTTTGCAGATGATTACAAAGCCAATATTCCGGTGTTGGAAAATCATTTTTGTACCTATTATACCAGCTGGGATCAAAAGGTTAGAGACACGACGCGATTTTATCAATGGAAACAGGATTTTGATTCGCTTGTGGCCAAGAACGCCTTGCCACAATTTAATTCTTTACGGTTCATTAATGATCATACTGAAGGTATGGATCTCGGCAGACCAACACCTTTTGCGCATGTAGCCGATAACGACCTGGCTGTAGGTATGTTTGTAGACTACTTAAGCAAAAGCCCCGTTTGGAAAGAAAGTGTAGTTTTTATATTAGAAGATGATGCACAAAATGGCCCCGATCATGTGGATGCACACAGAAGCCCTTTATATATTGCCAGCCCTTTTATAAAAAGAGGTTTTGTAGATCACACCTCATATTCTACTACCAGTGTTTTACGGACCATAGAATTAATTTTGGGCATACCGCCCATGAGCCAGTATGATGCTGCTGCAACACCATTGTGGCGCTGCTTTACAGCGAAAGCTGATTTGTCAGCTTTTACAGCTCTGGCACCAACAATTGATATCACTGAAAAGAATACCGCTGTGAATTGGCTCAGTGAAAAATCAGCTTCATTTGATCTTTCAAAAGAAGACAGAGTACCCGATGATGAATTTAGTGAAGTGATATGGAAAGGTGTTAAGGGTCTGCATTCAGTAATGCCTGCGCCTAAACGTGCTGCTTTCTTAAATGTGAAACAGGAAGACGAAAAAGATGATGATGACTAAAAACTTCTAAGCTTTCACATATAAGAATCTGACGCTTAGCTATTCAACCCCAAGAAGCTAAGGCCGCAATCAGTAGTATAATCAAAAACAAAAAAGCTGAACCGAGTACTATACCGATAATAGATTTTGCATCGCCTTTTTTCCTGCCAAGCCCGAGGATGCCTAATATTATGGCCGCAATAGCAAAACCAAAGCTAAGAACACCAAGAACCGGAACAAATGCAATTACAAAAGCGCCTGCACCAAAAATCAGCGACAATAATCCAAGGTTTGATTCTTTACCCTCAGCCTGTTGATTTTTTAATTTTGATTTTAAAATGGCGAGCGCCAGCTGTTGTTTCAGGCTTAATCTTTTGCCTGTGAGCTCTTTATATTTATGCGGTGTAAGTTTTAAAAAATTATCAAGATAATTTCTATTTGCTAAAACAGGTGTAGCCGTAAATCCTATTTGTTTTGTAACTGGCGAAATAGAAAAAGTTTGTAACCCTGAAAAAGAAATCAATAAGGCAAGCAGGAAAGGTTTCATTGTAATGTTTTAAGCTCAACATACAACAAATTACCTATGAGTTATATAGCATTTTGAAGCTGAAGAATGTTTTTAGCCCTATAAATTTTGCTGTAGATAGATTGCAAACTTTAATATAATTCCTCGCAATAATAACCCGCATTGGTAACAAGCTTAACGATAACCGGCGATGGAACGCCAGGCGTTTCAATACGTAACACTTTATCTATATCCTGTAGATCAACATTCCAGTTTGTTATAAAAGGCTGATCATTGAAATGCTTCCTGATCTCGTTAAGCTGTTTCTTTCCTTT
>JBDSRT010000174.1:0-3906 GCA_039929165.1 Ginsengibacter sp. | reverse complement strand
TTTTTGCACTTGAAGGCTTAGGTAAACTTTTAAATACCATTAAGATTGTTCAAAACAGACTTAATACTGAATTACAGATCGAAGGCTTATTAATGACGATGTATGATGGGCGGCTAAGACTTTGTAACCAGGTAGTAAATGAGGTTAGACGCCACTTTGAAGATTTGGTTTTTACCAATATCATTCACCGTAATACAAAGTTAAGCGAAGCGCCAAGTTTTGGTAAACCGGCGATATTGTATGATGCTGAAAGTAAAGGCGCTATTAACTATCTTAATCTTGCAAAAGAAATTCTGCAAAAAAATAATCTTACAAAAATTTCACAGCATAAAAAGATACTGCAATAGCAAAACAAACTTGCATGTGCTTGTTTCCTTAACGAAAAGGCTTGCTAAATAATTATGACTGCTCCAAATAAAAAAGATGCTTTAGGCAAAGGGATACGATCCTTGCTGCAAAATATAGATGCTGATTTAAAAACAACGGCCGGAAGCTTAAAGTCTGAGTCCATTGAAAAATTCAGCAATGCTTACCGTGCACCTATCGAGCAAATTGATATGAATCCCGACCAGCCACGTCGTGATTTTGATGAAACAACATTAAATGAATTGGCTGCTTCTATAAAAATTCATGACATTATACAACCCATTACCGTTACACGTTTGCCAAATGGAAGATATAGGATCATTGCAGGTGAAAGGCGTTTTAGAGCAGCTAAAATTGCAGGGTTAAAGGATGTGCCTGTGTATGTGAAGGAATCTAAAGATAGCCAGATGCTTGAGCTGGCATTACTGGAAAATCTGCAACGTGAAAATTTAAATGCTATGGAAATAGCGTTAAGTTATAAGCGCCTGATGGAAGAACTTGATTACACGCAGGAACAACTTGCAGAACGCATGGGCAAAGAAAGAAGCACCGTTACTAACTATATAAGATTGCTTAGGCTCCCGCCGGATATTCAGGTTGCCGTAAGAAATGCCAGTATCTCCATGGGGCATGCAAGAGCTCTGGTTAATGTAGATGTTATAGATAAGCAGCTGTATATTTTTCATGAGATCCAGGAGAAAGAGTTGTCCGTAAGACAAACTGAAGCGCTGGTTAGAAAGCTTTATGCAGATCAGGATAACGATGTTAATAATTCCTCAAAAACAACACTGTCACCTGCATTAAAAAAAATTGAAGATAATTTAGCTTCTCATTACAGCACAAAAGTGAAAATAGCCCATAGCAAAAAAGGCACCGGCAGTATACTTTTTGAATATTATTCATTGCAGGAGCTCAATGCCATTTTAGATAAAATGAATGTGCAGGTGAACTAACGACATGAAGTTATCTCCATTATATTTTTTTCTTATTTATAATATTTGTGCATTAAATACCGAAGCCCAGGTGCCTGTTGATCCTTTAATTATTCCAAGAACAAACCTGGATTCCGCGGGTGTTGCTGACTCATTAAAAAATAATACAGCAGTGCTGATAAGTGGTGATACAACAATACTTCCGGATGCAAAACCAATGTCAAAAGCAGACTCAATCAAGAGCTCAAAAAAATCTATTCTTGCAGCCGATTCTTCTCTAAAACATGATCCGAGAAAGGCAACATTTCGGTCGCTGGTTGTGCCAGGTTGGGGCCAGGCTTACAATAAAAAATATTGGAAGATCCCCATTGTTTATGGCGCTTTAGGCACCACCGCAGCCATCTTTCTATATAATTTAAAAACGTATAAAGCCTTAAAGCAAACCTATATTTATTTACTGGATAGCGATACGGCAAATGATGCGCTGATTGAAACACAGTTTAAACAATTAAGTCCTGAATCTGTACGCAGCTATCGTACATCTTATAGGCAAAACGTAGACTATTCAGTTTTGTTTTTTTTAGTGTTCTGGGGCCTGAATGTTGTTGATGCAACAGTTGATGCGCATTTAAAATCATTTGATGTAAGCAGTGACATTTCTATGAAACTTAAGCCTACCATAGGCAATGCCACGCCGGGGCTGAGTCTTGTTTTTACATTAAATGATCAACCATCACGGAAGAAATTATTTTTGCCTTAATCAATACATTATAAATGAATATTGCTTTAATAGGATATGGCAAAATGGGAAAAGCTATTGAAGGGATCGCACTTCAAAAAGGTCATCACATTGTTTTAAAGATTGACGTAGATAACTATTATGATTTCACATCAGAAAATCTTAGAAAGGCAAATGTTGCAATAGAATTTACTACACCTGATACAGCTATCGCCAATATTAGAAAATGCTTCGAAGCGGATATACCGATAGTAGTTGGTACAACAGGTTGGTTAAACGAATTAGACGACATTAAAAAAGAGTGTGAAGACAAAAAAGGCACGTTAATAACAGCAACAAATTTTAGTATAGGGGTAAATCTATTTTTTGCCATCAATGATTATGTTTCAAAGTTGATGAGCCCGTACGATACCTATGATATTAGTTTGGAAGAGACACATCATACACAAAAAAAAGATGCGCCGAGCGGCACAGCCATTACCTTGGCAGAACAGTTGCTTAAAAATATTCCCTCAAAAAACAAATGGGTTAACGAAGCTTCCAACGACGATAAGCACTTAGCTATTATAAGCAAAAGAGTTGACCCAGCTCCCGGTACACATAGTGTAAAATATTCTTCTTCAATTGATGACATTGAAATTATTCACACCGCACATAACAGGGAAGGTTTTGCTTTAGGTGCCGTACTCGCAGCCGAATTTATTGCCGGTAAAAAAGGTATTTATTCCATGAAGGACGTGTTGGGTATTTAGATACTCCACATAATTCGTGTAGCTAAATTAAAAGGCGTAACCAACTGATAAAACTGCGTTAGGCGCAAACCCTTTATAGGCATCTCCAAAAATTATTTCACCTGTATCATGAAATTTGAATTTTATATATTGAACGCCCCCGCCAATATCCGCGGTAAAATGTTTTTTGAAAAAAAACTGGTAACCGGCATTTAGATAAGTGTTGAAACCTGTAATTTTTGACTTTATAAAATAACTGCCAAGAGATTGATCATACACTGCATTGCCAAATAAAGTATTACCACCTGCACCAATATGTAAGCCTTTTGGTGCTTGCTTTTGTGACAATAAATAATATCTGAATTCTCCACCAATTCCATAGCTTTTATAATCAAAACCGGTACTATTAATAACGCCGAGAGATGGCGTAACACTCACAGTAAAAGCGTTGGTTAATTGTCGTTCATAAATAACACTGCCAAGACCAAAGACAAGGCCAAGCGCATTCACCTTTATAATATTTTTTTTAGTATCCTGGCCTATTGCCGGAGCAAAATTAGATGTAATAAAAATCAGGACGAGCCAATATTTCATAAGCTGGGCAAATTTTTTTGGTAAGAGAAACAGTATAAACATAATAAATTAAAAGCTGAAGATCTTATACATTATGAAGCTTATTCAAAGGTTAAACGCTTTATTGCCGCTTTTTTAAAATAAACTTTGCATTGGCCTGATATTGTATATTCTTTTGCAGATATAATACCCCTCACACATGCAACAATTGCCTTTAACTGTCAGGAGAGCCATCGAACTAGTTGGCATTTATTTTTTTGGAATGATCATTATCGTTGGTAAAGATGTAATTAACCCACTGGTAATGGCATTTTTTTTCTCTATTATGTTATTGCCATTGTATCGCTGGTTTAGAAAAAAGAAGTTGCCGGAAATGCTTTCTATTTCACTATCGCTGTTACTGCTCATCATTATTGTGGGACTGGCGATGTGGTTCTTTTCTTCGCAGATAACCAGGCTTGTTGCGGATTTTCCACAAATAAAAGCCAATGTAAAAGTCCATCTGCAATCACTTAGCTTATGGCTTGATGCTAAAACAGGTATTTCCACTGAAAGGCAAACCGAG
>JBDSRT010000173.1:0-3234 GCA_039929165.1 Ginsengibacter sp. | reverse complement strand
TACTTTCGGGAGTAAAACAACTTATGTATGTGGGCATGCCGCAGAAGGCTACCAGGTTACAGTTAAACACGATGATGTTATGGCTTTCAGAAACTATCTTGATAATATTTTGAAGTTTGTTGGCGGAGAAATCAAAGCCGGTAAATCAAAAGAAGATATTTTAGAAGCAACAGAGATACCTGGTTCACCTGAATGGAAAGGCGATGGCATTGAAAGACCTTTGCAGGCTGCTTATGAAGAGTTAATGGAGGGTTAACTTCTGCGCTATTTTTTAATAGCAACTTATCTTCCAGGTTGGATGAATTGCAAATAGTTTAAGGCACTTAAGCAATTTAAGATTCAAGAATTATCTATATATAACGATACTTATAACCTTGTGACATGCCGATAGTACATGATCGCGATAAAAAGACTGTGACTGCATTAACAACATGAATTTCGTCAAATGTCTATCGCTAATTCTGCCTGATTTGTGAATGGTTAAATAAATTTCTGCAGACATATCTTTGTAACAGAAGCATATGAAATCAACACCTTTAATTTCTGTCATTACGGCCTTTTTAAACCCTGGCACATGGCTGAACGAAGCCGTGGAAAGTGTGATAGCGCAGACTTGTACAAATTGGGAACTTATTTTAGTAAACGATGGTTCCGTGCAGGCCGATAGCGAAATTGCTTTACAGTATGCGGAGCGCTTTCCTAATAAAATAAAATATGTTGAACATCCCGGTCGTACAAATAAAGGTTTGCCGGTGAGCCGCAATGCTGGTATTTCAAAATCTTCCGGAGAGTTTATAGCTGTGCTTGATGCTGACGATCTGTGGTTACCGGAGAAATTACAATACCAGCTTGACCTGTTTGCTCAAATGCCGGAGGTGCAAATGATTTGTGAACCAGCCATTTTCTGGTATTCGTGGGCCGATAGAAATGCAAAAGATGAACTCTTTTTACTTGGCGCACCTGAAGGCGTCTATCAGCCACCAGCGTTGATGAAGTTATTGTATCCGCTGGGTACCGGCCAGCCGCCGTGTCCCTCAGGTATGATCATTAAGAAAGAAGCACTGGAACGTTGTGGCGGCTTCCAGGAAAATTTTTCCGGTGTGTTCCAGCTTTATGAAGACCAGGCTTTTTTTAGTAAGGTCTATTCGGCCGAAGTGATATATTTTTCAGAAAAGGCAAATAATTACTACCGCAAAAGAGAAAACTCCATGTCATCTGAAGCAGCTAATGAATCTACTTATCAAAAAGTGAGATTGTATTATGCAGCCTGGCTCAGAGATTATTTAAGTCAATCAAACCAGTCAGATCCCGGCGTTATTAAGTTGTTGAATGATTTCCAGGAAAGTCTTTTGACTGAGGGTTGACCACTATAATGATTTCAAAATAATTATTATAGTACAAGACGTCCGTTATCTTGTTGATGATTTAAATACTTCGATTCGAGGAAAATATGTTACACTTTTGAAAAGGTTGGGGCACCAGACAAGTTATGATAGTCTTTCCATTGCAGCAAGCCCTGGGCGTATGCTTTCTGTTCATCAGCCGAACTAACAAATGCTGCCTGTCTTCCCATCACTACAGTGAGTGCCTCGATCATTGCGTCGTAATTGTGAGACACGCCCTCTTCATGGAAATAATAAGTGGCAATACATTGCTGGTGATGCATGACAGGGTAACGTCTGGCGATACGCAAGTACAGATCATAATCTTCACAGGCTCTCAGGCTTTCATCATATTTGTATAACTGTAAAGCCCATCGTTGAAACATTACTGCTGCATGCATGCCGACATAATTGCGTTGAAGAAAATGCTTATAATGATCAGCGTTAACATCCGTCGTTATCTTTTGAAGCTTACCTGTATTCGCCCTTAAAAAGTTGTAGTTGCCTGACACAAAAGCCACGTCAGGATGCAGTTTTATAAGCTGATAGTTTAGCAATAGCCCATCCTTCTCCAGCCAGTCATCCGCATCTAAAAATACAAGATACCTGCCTTGTGAGTGATTTAGCCCTGCATTACGTGCTGCAGAAAGTCCTTTGTTTTCCTGGTAAAAATATTTGATAGAAGGATGTGATGGAATAACATCCATTGTGCCGTCCGTTGAGCCATCATCAATCACTATAATTTCTATCCTTGGATAAGTTTGCTGCATTACACTATCTATAGCCTTAAGTAAAAATCTGCGGTAATTATAGGTGGGTATAATAACGCTTATAAGTGGCAGAAGTTCCTCTTTGTGTTGCATTGCAAAATAACTTTCAATTTTTAGAAGGACTTAGACGAATAAGCTGTAATGATAGTATTGGTCAAGACCTTTATAACATTTTCATAATGTACTAAAAAATAATGCCTGACTGTAACCTTAAATATTGTTTGATCATCTGCTTAATATGTAATAGTACAATACAGCATTGCTTAAGTAGGTTTTAAAATTGCATTAATCAGTTCTATGTCGTACTTGAAACACATGCAACACCTGCGGAAATAAAGCGTCCATCGATTCTTCAACCCCACGAACCGAACCAGGAAATGTAAGAACCAGGGTATCTTTTATAAAACCCGCAATACTTCGTGATAGCATGGCATAAGGCATTCGTTGTTGGCCATAAGTTCGGGCTGTTTCTGCGATGCCTGGAATAAATTTCTCAATTAGTGGCGCTATGGCATCCGGCGTATTATCCCGTTTTGATAAGCCAGTACCGCCGGTAAAAATTACCAGGTCAACCTTTTGATCCACACATTTATTTGCTGTAGATTGAATGGTATCAAAATCATCAGCGATGATATTGTAGCTATTTGTTTCGATCTTCAATTGCTTTAAACGCTCAATGATTTTCTTACCGGAGCCGTCTTCCTTTTCGCCTTTTGAAACCGTATCAGAACACACAACCACAGCAACCTTCAGATGACTCAAATCAAATTTAAGATCTGTTTTGCCGCCACTTTTGCTTTCTAATTTTATAGTCGAAATTTCAATCGCTTTATCAATAGGCTTAAGCATGTCATACATCACCAAAGCCACAACAGAAGCGCCGTGCATGGCTTCTACTTCAACCCCCGTTTTATATATGGTATGTACTTCAACATTTATTAAGATGTGTAGGTCTTCGACCGAATAGGTTATCGACGCAAACTCAACCGGCAACGGATGACAATCAGGAATAACATCACTTGTCTTTTTAATCGCCAGTAAGCCTGCAGCCCGTGAAAATTCAAATACGTCTCCCTTTGGTA
>JBDSRT010000172.1:0-2603 GCA_039929165.1 Ginsengibacter sp. | reverse complement strand
TTCAGTTGCCTTTAATGCCTATACCAGTATAAAAAGCAGCACCGGTTGGTATCGCAATACAGAAGGCAAATGGAAATATGAAGACCAGAAGAAAAGCCGATTTTGGTGGGACATTATTTTCACTTTTATTCTTGTGGCCTTGTGGCTGTCGCTATATATGGGCTGGCAGTTTGTTGAGAAAAACCGAAAAGACCAGTTTGACCGATTGCGATTGGAAAAAAATGTAAAAGAACTAGAGCTCAAAACAATCAAGTCCCACATTAATCCGCATTTTATTTTCAATTCATTAAATAGCATAAGAGCGCTGGTTGATGAAAATCCTGAAAGAGCCAGAACAGCTATCACAGAGTTATCAAACATTTTGCGAAGCAGTATGCAGGCAGATAAAATGGAAACGGTACCGCTAAATAAAGAACTTGATATTGTGAAAGATTACCTGGCTTTGGAACAAATGCGTTTTGAAGAAAGGCTGAAGATTGAAATGGACATTGACCAGGATACGCTTGGACAAGATGTACCGCCAATGATGCTACAAACATTGGTTGAAAATGCCATTAAGCATGGCATCAGCAAACGTGTTGACGGTGGCTTGATAAAGGTAATATCAAGATTTACCAATAACAATCATGAGCTTATTGTACAAAATTCAGGGCAATTGAACGGGCATATTAATAGTGATGGCTTCGGTGTAAAAAGCACGCAGGACAGGCTTAGATTTTTATACCACGGACAAGCGCATTTTCATATAAAAAATATTGATCAGGAAAGAGTGGAAAGCAAAGTAACGATGCCTGTGCTTGTTTTAAAAGGTTCCGGTAGTTTCTCAACATTGTAACTATTCATAAAAACATATCTTTTTAAATTGCACTTCAATTTGTAATAGAATATTATGCATAAAGCAGTAATTATAGATGACGAACGACTGGCCCGCAACGAGTTAAAAAAACTATTACAGGATTTTCCTGAAGTAGAAGTTGTTGGAGAAGCGGCTAATGCGAACGAGGGAATTGATCTGATTGAAAATCTTAGCCCTGACCTGGTATTTCTTGATATACAAATGCCGGGTAAAACAGGTTTTGATATGTTGACTGAACTTGAAAGAGCGCCACATGTAATATTTGTAACGGCTTATGACGAGTATGCTTTAAAAGCGTTCCAGGTAAATGCTTTGGATTATTTAATGAAACCTGTTGAACCGAAAAGATTAGCTGATGCACTTACAAAAGTGAAACAGCGGGATGAAGAAGATCAGATGTCTTATGCAAACATCAACCGTGGTTTACTCGGTGATAAAGACCAGGTTTTTGTAAAAGATGGTGAACGTTGCTGGTTTGTAAAATTATCTGAAGTGCGGTTGTTTGAAAGTGTTGGCAATTATGCCAAAGTGTTTTTTGCCGGAAACAAACCACTTATCTTAAAGTCTTTAAATTCTCTCGAAGAGCGACTGGATGAAAAAGTGTTTTTCAGGGCAAACCGCAAACATATTGTAAACCTTAAATTGATCGAAAAGATCGAGCCCTATTTTAATGGTGGCTTGTTGCTTGAACTTATTGGTGGCGAGAAGGTTGAGGTTAGCAGACGACAGGCGGTGAAGTTTAAGGAAATGATGAGCTTTTAAATTAGCCTATGGTCATTTATCAGTAGGATATTAAAGATGCTAAACGCTCTAAATGTAGCTTTTTCTGCACGCAACGGTTAGAAAAATGTTAGAGTCAATTTGCGTAATCGCCAATAACCAAGTGACCAATGACTACACCGGCACCGGCATTGAATGGACCGCTGCAGACATTTCTCTTATTAGATTCTCATCTTTTTCAATAGCGTTTCCAACTACGATAAGATCAGCGCCAGCTTTACAATTCAAGTAAGCTTTTTCAGGATCAGAAATCCCGCCACCAACAATTAACGGGACTTCTATACATTTAGCCACCTGCTCAATCATAGTTGTTGTTATCGGTTTTTTTGCACCACTCCCAGCATCCATATAAATCAATTTCATACCAAGCATTTCACCGGCCATAGCGGTACACATAGCGATTTCATTTTTATCAGCTGGCAAAGGCGTAGCATTTGAAATGTAAGAAACTGTCGTCGGTGCCCCGCCGTCAATTACCATATAGCCTGTACTCATAATTTCAAGCCCGCTGTTTTTTACAAAAGGCGCACTTACCACATGCTGGCCTATCAATAATTCAGGATTACGGCCACTTATAAGAGATAAATACAACAGCGCATCCGCATATTTTGAAATTTGCGATGGACTGCCGGGGAATAAAATAGTTGGAATTGAACAGGATGATTTAATAACCCTTATACATTCATCCAGGTAACTGGATATAACCAGACTTCCACCTACCAAAAAATAATCAACTTTAGCGCTAACCGATAACCCGATCAGTTGTGACATCTTTTTATCGTTTACCTTATCCGGGTCTATAAGTACGGCAAAAGATTTTTTGCCTTGTATCTTTCTTTCGGTAAGTGAGTTGTATATCCTGTTAATCATTCAGCGCTAATAGTGTAATTACAAAAATGAACTTTTTTTAACTCTTGGTAAAATTATACGCTAAGATAGGGTTAGGTGGTTTTTTAGTAAAGATGAT
>JBDSRT010000171.1:0-8126 GCA_039929165.1 Ginsengibacter sp. | reverse complement strand
AAAGCTTATAACATTCCTTATTTAAATGTGGCTACCAAAGTAATGCTTGGTGCTGCAAAACTTAAAGACTTCACCTTTGAAAAAAACATGCAGGGCTTTGCAATTAAAGAGCCTGTTTTTTCTTTTAATAAATTTCCCGGCGTCAATAAAGAACTTGGCCCGGAGATGAAAAGCACTGGTGAGGCCATACGTTTTATTAAAGATTTACGTGATCCTTATTTTAGAAATTTATATAAGGAAAGAAGTATGCATTTAAGTAAATAAGTAGCCGTTACTTTTAATCATTGAATTTTAGAATTATATTAATGGCAACATTTTGTTGCTATGCACCAGTCCGCCATTCCCATCTGGAAGAGTTCGCCTTTTGTAAGACTGTTGTTGCCAATAATTTCGGGCATTTTGATTCAATATAATTTTTCACTAGAGTTATCAATTATTGTTGTTGCACTGATCTCTTTCAGCTTAGTATTGTTGCTCTTTCGTTTATTGCCACTAGCACTACAATTTAAATTACAAGTCATCCAGGGCTTGGCGATAATATTTTTGATCACCGTCAGCGCAGCACTATTTACTTACATAGTTGATGACAGGAACCTCGACTCCTGGTATGGCCACAGCTATAGTAAAGACAGTTACTTAGTTGTCAAAATCAATGAGCCTGTACAGGAAAAAACAAGATCTTATAAAGCTGAAGGTGTAATTCTTGACCTTATAATTGGCGATAGCGTTATTGCCTGTTCTGGCAAATTACTATTGTATTTTGAAAAGGACAGCGGTAATAAAATTCCTTTGCAATATGGTAGTAAGATCATCTTTAAAAAATCATTGCAGGAGATCAGCAACTCGGGTAATCCGGGTGCCTTCAATTATAAACGTTATTCTGCTTTTCAGCACATATTCCACCAGGCTTTTTTAAAGAAAAATGACTGGACAATACTTAAAGGCGTTGACCAAATTGCGTTCATGCAATTCATATATGAGACGAGAGGAAAAGTATTAAATGTGTTGAAAGAATATATACATGGAACAAATGAACTTGCTATTGGAGAAGCATTATTAATAGGATATAAAGCCGATCTTGATAAAGACCTGGTACAGGCATACAGCAACACCGGCGTTGTACATATCATCGCTATTTCCGGTCTTCACCTGGGTATTATTTATTTTATTTTGATGAAGTTGTTTGAACGCATTGACTTTTTTAAAAGACAAAAATTACTGACGGGAATAACTATACTGGTTTGTCTTTGGTTATTTTCCCTCATTACCGGCGGGTCAGCTTCTGTGCTGCGTTCTGCAGTTATGTTTACCTGTGTTGTTGCCGGTAAAAGCTTTGATAAAAAGACTTCTGTTTACAATTCATTAGCGGCTTCAGCTTTTTTGCTGCTTTGCTATAATCCCTATTATTTATGGGATGTCGGCTTTCAATTATCGTATTGCGCTGTAATAAGTATAGTCATGTTTCAACGGCCGATTTTAAACCTCTTTTATGTAAAAAAATGGTGGCTAAAACAATTATGGAATCTTGTCGCCATTTCGCTTGCTGCACAAATATTGACCTTTCCCATCTGTATATTTTACTTCCATCAATTCCCAATAGTCTTCCTTTTGAGCAACATTGTTGCTGTGCCACTATCTACCGGTATATTGATTGGCGAGATCATTTTAATAGCTATGGCAAAAATCGCCTTTATAGCAAAATATCTTGGCATTATTGTTACAGCACTCATCTTTGTAATGAACTATCTCATCACCTTTATAAATAGTTTACCATTTGCTGTTTACGAGGGCATTTCCTTTACGATACTCACAACACTGGTAATTTATATTGCTTTATTCTGTTTTATTAATTGGCTAACAAGCAAGGCCAGTAAAGGTTTAATAGCTTCATTACTTTGTTTGGCCGTTCTGTTGGTACTGAATGCATTTACTAAATGGAAAGTTCATTCGCAGGAAAAAATGATCGTTTATAATGTGCCTAAATATTCTGCGATGGACTTTTCAGAAGGGAACAGTTACCAATTTATCGGTGATAGCTCGTTATTAACTGATGGCATGCTACAAAATTTTCATTTAAAACCTGGTCGAATTCAAAACCATTTTGCTAACCAGGTAGCGACATTAAATAATTTGTCAATTTCCAATAACCTTATATATTATCACGGTAAAAAAATATTATGGGTAAGTACACATGACTGGTTGCCCCTGGAAGAAAAGCTTAAGATTGACGTCATCATACTGTCTAAAAATCCCCGGATAAGTATTCAGCAATTGAATAAAACTTTTGAATGCCAAACCTTTGTATTTGACGCAAGTAACAGCTTGTGGAAAATTGTTCAATGGACAGAAGAATGTGAACAGCTACATTTGCGCTGCCATTCAGTTTCCACCCAGGGAGCTTTTATAATGGATTAATCTTTTTGATCAGCATACATTCCCATGAACAAAAAAATATCTTCGGCGCTTATTTCTGTTTTTTATAAAGACGGGTTAGACACTATTCTTAAGGGTCTTGTTGATAACGGTATTATTATTTATTCAACCGGCGGCACACAACAATTTATTGAAGACAATGGCTTCAAATGCATACCTGTTGAATCATTGACATCATATCCTTCTATCTTAGGCGGAAGAGTTAAAACTCTGCATCCATCAGTGTTTGGCGGCATACTCGGCAAAAGAGATGATGAACAGCATCGCTCAGATATGAAAGCTTATAACATTCCTGAAATTGATTTAGTGATCGTTGATCTTTATCCCTTTGAAGAAACTGTTGCTTCAACTTCTGAAGAAAAACTCATTATTGAAAAAATTGATATCGGGGGACCATCCATGATAAGGGCAGCTGCAAAAAATTATAAAGACGTAGTTGTTATTAGCTCTAAAGATCAATACACGGAATTTGCATCCATCCTTAACGATAGAAAGGCTGAAACATCAATTGAACAACGACGTGATTTTGCCGCTAAAGCCTTTGATGTTTGCCGGAATTATGATATTGCCATTTCAGATTACTTTGCTGGAAAATCTGTTGACAGGCAAGTAACAAAAACAGTGTTGCGTTATGGCGAAAACCCGCACCAAAAAGCCACTTTTGATGGCAACCCGGGTGACATATTTACACAGCTTAACGGTAAAGAACTATCCTATAATAATCTTGTTGATGTTGATGCAGCAATTCAATTAAGTGCTGATATTAAAAAATATACAAGATCAGATGCAGTTTTTTTTGGCATTATAAAACATACTAATGTTTGCGGGGCAGCTTTGCGACAAAACACTTTTGAAGCCTGGACAGCAGCACTTAAAGGTGATCCTGAAAGTGCTTTTGGTGGCGTGCTTATGTCTAACACAGCTATTGATCTCGACACAGCGAGAGCGATCAACGATATATTTTTTGAGGTGCTGATTGCACCATCTTTTGATGCTGATGCACTTAAAGTTCTGCAATCAAAAAAGAACCGGATATTGTTGCAATTAAAAGAAGATGCAAAGAATATAAGCCAGCATAAATCTTTGTTGAATGGCACACTTGAACAACAAAATGATGAAGGCAATTATACGGAATGGAAAGAAGCCGGCGGTCGCTCATGTACCGAAAATGAAAGGCTTGATCTTGAATTTGCAAATATTATCTGCAAACATTTAAAAAGCAATGCTATTGCGCTTGTAAAAGACGAAAGACTGATTGGTAAAGGCTGCGGGCAAACATCACGAATAGATGCATTAAGACAGGCTATACAAAAGGCCGGTCAGTTTAATTTTGATTTGAAAGAGGCTTCATTGGCAAGTGATGCTTTTTTTCCATTTGATGATTGTGTGAAAATTGCACATGAAAGCGGTATCACTTCTTTTATACAACCCGGCGGCTCTATCAGGGATAAGGATTCAATAAGTTATGCTGTTGAAAATAACCTTGTAATGGTTATCACCGGAATGCGCCATTTTAGGCATTAGGCTTAACCATTCGCCATGCAAAAATATTTTTCAGGTCAGTATTATTTACAGAAACGGCAAAACGCAAGCACCAGAACCAAAGCTTATCTTGCGCTAACTATTGTAAGTATTACCTGGGGAACAACCTGGCTTGCCTCTAAAGAAGCTGTGCGGTTAATGCCACCCTTACAAATGATCAGTTTCAGACAATTCAGCGCAGGTTGTTTGTTATTACTATTCTTTTTATTCAAAAAACAACCGATGCCTTTGGGCAAACAATGGAAAAGTATTTTCATACTATCTGTCCTGAATTTTTTACTAAGCAATGGTTTAAGTACCTGGGGCGTAAAGTACATCAGCAGTGGACTTGGCTCAATTATATCGGCCATTTTTCCGTTATGGCTTGTAATTATTTTATTGTTCAAAGGCAGTAAAATTCCTACCAACGCCATCATTGGTATGGTGTTAGGTTTTGGCGGTGTTTGTATTATTTTTTACGAGCACCTGAACGATTTTTTAAATGCTGACTTTAGACTTGGTATCATTATGTCCATCACGGCTTCTATCACCTGGGCCTTCGGTACATTATATACGCAAAAACATGCAATTAACTTTAATCCGTATGTAAGTCTCGGTTTTCAAATGTTTATTTCAGGAGGTGTTTTATTAATTGCCGCTTACAGTACAGGTAACGTAATGCCGTTAAAAGATATACCGGTGCTGGCCTGGAGCGCCATAGCCTACCTGGTTATCATTAGCTCGTTGATCACTTATGTGGCCTACATTTATACACTTCAACATCTGCCTGCAACGTTGGCTTCAATATATGCCTATATAAATCCTATCATCGCTATCCTGCTTGGGGCTTTGCTGGTGAACGAACCCTTTACCTGGTTTATAGCAATTGGCGGATTGGTAACTATTGCCGGTGTGTATTTGATGAACCGGTCTTTAAGAGGTTCTATTGCCAAAGCCTAAGTACAATTATTTTGTATAAATTTTTCGTAAGCAATTTTCCAATCACCATAAGTCTGACCCATAAAATGGTTGTGAAAGATGGTGATACATTCCCCTCCTACATTTTGGCAATTGTTATATAATTTTTGAAGCTCAATAAAAGCTTGTGAAGGTGTGTGTTTAAGGCCAAATATTGAAGTGCTGTCCATGAAACAGAAAGGATGGATTTTTAGAGTTGTAATTTCTTCGCCTGATAAATCATACCAATCAAAAGGCGTTGCTACAGATGCTCTGAACCCCTGAACCTGGCCATAACCCATAGAATAATCATCGGTGAATCCGGCTTTAATCAGTCTTGTGTAACCCTCAGGTAAAATAAACTTTAAGTAATGGTAACGGATATTGACCTGCTGTTCTTGCAGTATACTCTCTAAAATATTTTTCTCCTTTAATAAAAGATTATCATCATTATTACTTTGATAAGAGGGATGAAGACCTGTTAATGTTGAGGCAGATAAGTGTTTAAATAATCGTTTCGTTTTTGGATCAGATATAATAGTATTCTTATCAAATTTCGATTTCTTAAAGATGGTCAACAGAAAGAAAATGCCAGGTATATTATAGGTTTTATTGAGCTGGATCAGATCACTAAAAATATCAAAAGGATCTGCTGTATTGCCTTTCAATACATCAAGTTGCTGCTTTGCTTTAGCAGGTTTTAGTGTAACAATTGACTTAAAAAGATGATTGAAATTTTTTAAAACACCTTGCCCCGTATATTCGTAAGCAATATCTACATCATAGGTGGGAATGAACGTAAACTTTGGCAGCTCGTATTGAAATGACGGCTCATGTTCCTTCAACCATTCTGCAAAATATTTAACCCAAATATTTATTAAAGGCTGCCGTAAAAAACCTTCTTTAAAAGCAATGGATTGTCTATAATAATATCTGCCATGCTCATCTTTTTCATTTGGTAAATATTCTTCATAGCGACTTAACAAATAAAAAGAAGCAGCAAAAATATCAAACGGAAAAACAGTTGTAGAGTCTGTCTCTGTCGGAAACAAAGTTTTAAAATCGTCAATTAACCCAACTCGAATTTGTTGTGAAATGACGTTTTTTTCAAACAAAAGATTATTGGCGGCAATTATTGTTAACCCATTTATTTCTTGATCATAGCAGACTTTTATATCATCAGATAAATTGAAATCTGGAGAATCAGTTGTTATTTGAAAAGGCGTGTGAAGAAGATCATTAAAAATGAATGAGGTAATGTATTGCAGCCGCGAAGAATATTGAGCAGCATAAATAACTACCATTAAAATTGTTTGAAGATTAAGATCTTAAAGATTAAACTTTTCTTTCCACTGCTGATTGAAAGTTTTCTTACTAAAAGCAAGATCTCCACGATGTTTTTTCCAGCCTTTAAAAGCTTTGTTCACCACCCAGTTTTTGAAAGAGCCGCTGCCAGTATTCATCAAAATTCTGCTGAGTGAAGCCTGCTTCCAAACTTTCCAGGCTAACCTTTCAGCAAATGTTGTATCGCCCTGTTCAACCGATGTGCTTCTGTTGTCAAGTAATAATTCATGCAGGTTGATTTTTACCGCGCAGACTTCTGTACAGTTTCCACAAAGAGAAGAGGCAAAACTTAAATGTTTGTATTTATCAAGACCGTTTAAATTAGGTTCAATCACGCTCCCGATAGGGCCGCTATATGTTGTGCCGTAGGAATGTCCACCAATATTTTTATATACCGGGCAAGCATTAAGACAGGCGCCACATCTTATGCAATACAAACTTTCACGTTGCTTGGGGTTGGCTAAAATATTTGAGCGGTTGTTATCCAGCAGGATCACATACATTTCGTCGGGGCCATCTGTTTCATTGGGCTGTCTTGGCCCCGAAATGATGGTGTTATAAACCGTTATACTCTGGCCGGTGCCGAACGTAGCTAACAATGGCCAGAACAAACCAAGATCAGTTATAGAAGGAATTACTTTTTCAATACCGACAATGGCGATATGTGTTTTAGGAAAGGCAGAACTAAGCCTGGCATTACCTTCATTTTCGGTAAGGGCTATGCCGCCGATATCACTGATAATAAAATTGGCACCGGTAATGCCAACTTCAGCTTCAACATACTTTTCCCGTAATTTGTGACGTGCAAACAGTGTAAGTTCTTCAGGCGTTAAATTTTCCGGCGCACCAAGTTTCTCTTCAAAAAGCTTTGCGACATCTTCTTTGCTTTTATGCATCGCCGGCGTCACAATATGGTAAGGCGCTTCATTATCCAGTTGCTGAATATATTCTCCCAAATCAGTCTCTATACTTTCAATATTATTCTGTTTAAGAAATCCATTCAGGTGAATTTCTTCAGTAACCATGCTTTTGCTTTTAACCAGCGTTTTGCAATTTTTCTTTTTGCAGATGTCCAGAATTTCCGCCAAAGCCTGTTCACTATTCTCAGCCCAAATCACTTTGCCACCTCTTGCGGTAAAGTTTTTTTCAAATTGCTCCAGTTGCTGATCGAGAGTTTCAATAGCCTTCCACTTTATATTCTTGGCCCGTTCCCGGGCCATGTCCAATTCTGCAAATTGTGCCTTACCATTTGGCACGACAGCATTGTACCTTGCTATATTAAAATTGATCTTTTTGCGATGCTCCTGGTCGGCAGCTTTGTTTTTACTTTTCTCTTTAAATATGGAAGATGTTTCTGTCATTATTAGATGTTAGATAATAAATATTAGATTTAAAAGACACACCTCGTAGTTGGTGTTAAAGCTGAATGCTGACGCCTCATACCTAATACCTCGAACCTACTTTATCACCCATAATTCTTTACCGATTTTTTTGAAGGCCTCAATAGCAGTATTCAAATGCTTTTTGCGATGAGCGGCACTCAACTGAACCCGTATTCTCGCCTGTCCCTGTGCAACAACGGGAAAGAAAAATCCAATGACATGAATGCCTTCGTTTAATAAGTTGGCTGCAAAAGTCTGCGCCAATACTGCATCATATAACATAATAGGCACAATGGGATGTTCGCCGGGTTTAATATCAAAACCTGCTGCGGTCATTTTTTCTCTAAAATATTTTGTGTTCTTTTCAAGCTTATCACGCAGTTTGGTAGTAGAGCTAAGCATGTCAAGCACAGCAATTGAACCACCAACAATACTTGGCGCAAGCGTGTTGCTAAATAAATAAGGCCGGCTGCGCTGACGAAGCATTTC
>JBDSRT010000170.1:0-10942 GCA_039929165.1 Ginsengibacter sp. | reverse complement strand
TATTGGTCATTGGGTCAATAGTCATAAAAATGGCAATCCAATAACTTAATAACAAATGACCACTGGCCAATGACCACTATAGGTAACGTACACCTTCCCGGCTTTCCACTTCTTCTTGCGCCAATGGAAGACGTTAGCGATCCTCCCTTCAGGGCCGTTTGTAAAGATAATGGCGCAGACCTGATGTACACTGAGTTTATAAGCAGCGAAGGTTTAATAAGAGATGCCATCAAGAGCCGTAAAAAGCTTGACATATATGATTATGAAAAACCTGTAGGTATACAAATTTTTGGTGGTGATGAAGAGAGTTTATCACTGGCAGCAAAAATTGTTGACGCTACAAATCCTGATTTACTGGATATTAATTTTGGTTGCCCGGTAAAGAAAGTGGCTTGTCGTGGTGCAGGTGCCGGCGTTCTAAAAGATGTGCCTTTAATGATCCGCTTAACAGATGCTGTTGTAAAAAGTACGTCGCTGCCTGTTACGGTGAAGACAAGGCTTGGCTGGGATGATCAAACTAAAAACATTGAAGATGTTGCCGAACGTTTACAGGACGTTGGCATAAAAGCTTTGGCTATACATGGCCGAACAAGAACTCAAATGTATAAAGGCCAGGCAAATTGGGAGTTGATAGCCAAAGTAAAAAATAACCCACGCATTACTATCCCAATATTTGGTAATGGTGATATTGATTCTCCGCAAAAGGCACTTGAGTATAAAAATAAATATGGCGTCGACGGCATAATGATAGGCCGTGCAGCTATTGGCTATCCCTGGATATTTAAAGAGATTAAATATTTTATTGAAACGGGCGAATTGTTACCGCCGCCAACTATTGAAGATAGAGTGGCTGTTTGCAAAAAGCATTTGCATAAGTCTTTTGAATGGAAAGGGCCTGTGGTTGGTATTAATGAAATGCGCAGGCACTACACTAATTATTTAAAAGGTTTGCCAAACATAAAAGAGTTCAGGCTAAAACTGGTAACCAGCAACGATGTTGAAGAAATTGGAGACACCCTTGACCAGATCATTAACCGTTATAAGGGTTACAGTTACGAAAGGTCACCTATTGAACTGATCAATTATCATGAACACTGCCCGGTGTAACTATATCATTTTACTTTATTCCTTCTTTCTTTTAATTCTCTCCAGGTAGTTAAAATGATTCCGTTCTTTTTTAGGTAATCTTTCAGTCTTCGATCTTCCATCGCTAATAAATCGCCTTGCCTGGTTGGTCCTGAATCGGAAATGTACTTAAATACTTCCGTTGGGTTTGTGCAATGCATAATGACCATAGTTATGCCAGGCCTAATCGCCTGCAAAGCCTCAATATATTTTTGAGTTTTGAAATCCTGTAATTTTTTGGTTGATGATTTGGTATTGTCCGGTATTTTCCATTCATAACTTTCATTATAAAGATCGTCTAATACAGGTAAACCGGCGCTCCAAAGCATTTGGCCTACTTTCCTTAATTGCTCCATCATGTCATTACTAAAGCCCTGTTGCTTTTGAATAATTAAAGCTTCCCCGGCAGGAAACATAACGGGTATTTTATTTTGAATACCTGCCTGCACATATTGGTGCATAAACGCCGGCGAAGCAAACAAGGTTCCCATGTGAGAATCAAGATGTGTAGGCTGCCAGCCCATGGTTTTAGAGCGGTCTATTTGTGCAGCAATTTCTTTTCCTACTTCCTCCGGTGTAGCATGAAGAACAACCTGTGCAACAGACGGCCATAGACTTCCTGACGAATCTACTAAACCCGGCGTTGAAGCCTTGCCTGCCAAAGGTCCCCATCTATAGTTTTCCCATTCTGATGTTAGCGTTAAATGTAGACCTGCATCGGTATTGGGATGAGCTTTCAAGTATCTCATAAACTGTGGAACCCATGAACATGGCATCATAATACTGCATGAATTAGCCACACCTTTTTCCATGGCATCTATTGCGCCCTGGTTACTGTCAAAGCTCATTCCTACGTCATCAACATGCATTATAATAACCTTTGCACCGGCAGGATAACCCAACAACTCCGCATAAGATTTTTGTTGCTGCGAAAAACAACTGCTGCAAATAGTTAAGATCGTAGTTATGAAGATGGATGTTAGTTTCATGATAATTCTTTAAAAATTTAAAAACAAAATCCACATCAAATAAATAAAAAATACTTCGTGAAAACCATTATTCTCATACATTTATAACCTGTTGTAAAAAATTTCTTTCAAAACGATTTTTATGGGTGACTTGCAAATCAAAAAAAATTCAAAAGTTTACGATGCAATTATAGTTGGCTCAGGTGCAGGCGGAGGTATGGCGGCATACACACTTGCCAACGCCGGTCTAAAAGTTTGTTTAATAGAAGCAGGACCGATGTATGATCCTAAAACAGATTCTAATCAATTAAAAAATCCCTGGGAATCGCCAAGAAGAGGCGCCAGCACTAAGTTTCGTCCGTTTGGAGATTTTGATGGTTGCTATTGGGGATGGGAAATTGATGGTGAACCTTACACGCAGGCCGAGGGTACAAAATGGGAATGGTGGCGTGCCCGTATGCTTGGCGGACGTACTAATCACTGGGGTAGAATTTCGTTACGTTTTGGCCCAAAAGATTTTAAACGCAAAAGCATAGATGGTCTTGGTGATGACTGGCCTATAAGCTATAATGATGTAAAACCTTACTACGATAAGATTGACCAACTGTTAGGTGTTTTCGGAACGAACGAAGGATTGGTTGACGATCCGGATGGAATTTTTCTACCACCACCAAAGCCACGTTTACATGAGCTGTTTATAAAAAAGGCGGCGACCAACGTTGGCGTGCCCGTAATTCCATCACGCCTTTCTATCTTAACCAAACAAATTAATAAAGAACGCGGTCAATGTTTTTATTGTGCTCAATGCGGCCGTAGCTGTAAAGTGTATGCGGATTTTTCCTCTTCTTCAGCCTTGATAATCCCGGCTTTAAAAACAGGCAATGTTGATCTTGTTACTAACTCAATGGCACGTGAAGTGCTTACCAACAGGGAAGGCCTGGCAACCGGTGTGTCTTATGTAAATAAAGATGACATGCAGGAATACCAGGTAACAGGCCGAACAGTTGTGCTGGCTGCCAGTGCCTGTGAATCTGCAAGATTAATGTTGAATTCAAAGTCGCCTCGTCATCCGAATGGCATTGGAAATTCCAGTGATGTGGTTGGTAAATATCTACATGATTCTACAGGTGCTGATATGGGTGGAATTATTCCTGAATTGTTTGACAGAAAACGCTATAACGAAGATGGCGTTGGCGGTATGCATGTGTACTCCCCGTGGTGGCTCGATAATAAAAAACTTGATTTCCCCCGTGGTTATCATATTGAATATGGCGGTGGCTTTGGAATGCCATTGTATGGTTTTAATTGGGGCATTGAAAACTTAAACGGCACCTATAAAATCAAAGGAAAGCAAAAAGAAGCCGGCGGTTATGGTGCATCATTGAAAGAAGATTACAGATATTTTTTTGGAGCGCATGTTGGCATGGCCGGCCGCGGTGAAGCTATAGCAATGAAAGATAGCTATTGTGAAATTGATCCAACCGTGGTAGATAAATTTGGTATCCCGGTATTAAGATTTCATACCAAATACACCGAGCATGAAGTAAAGCAGGCGAAGCATATGAAAGAAACATTTTCTGAAATATTGCATTCAATGGGCGCCGTTATAACATGGGGCGGTGATGACGGTCCGGAAAATGATTATGGTCTGCATGCACCCGGAAATATCATTCATGAAGCCGGCACTGTGCGCATGGGGAATGATCCTAAAACGTCGCCATTGAACAAATGGGCGCAGGCACATGATTGTAAAAATCTCTTTAATGTTGATGGCGGTATGTTTGTGTCTCAGGGTGATAAAAATATTACCTGGACGATCCTTGCATTATCCATGCGTACTTCAGAATATATTGTAGATCAATTAAAGAAAAACAATATCTAGTTTATAAACGTATAACTTTTTACTTTTAATTTTTACTTTATTTAATATGGACAGAAGAAAATCTTTAAAAGCACTGCTTGTCGGAACTGTTTCAACAGGTGTAGTATTGGATGCCTGCAAAGCTCCTGATAAAAAAGCAGAGGCACCTTCTACGGCTGCAACAGCAAAAGGAGATGGCTTTAACCGCATGAAGGAAGAAGCCGCTCATGAAAAAGAAGTAAGCTCTACAACTTTTTTTACTGATCATGAAATGAAAACCATTGCCATACTTGCCGATATCATTATACCAAAAGATGATGTGAGCGGTAGTGCTACGGATGCCAAAGTGCCTGACTTTATTGAATTTATTGTAAAAGATATGCCGGAACACCAGGTGCCTATGCGTGGTGGCCTGCGCTGGCTGGATATGCAAAGCTATAAACAATTTGAAAAGACATTCGCAGAGTGTGATACTAAACAACAAATGACCATGGTTGACCAAATTGCCTGGCCAAAAAAAGCTAAACCGGATATGAGACAGGGTGTTGCTTTTTTTAACCTTATGCGCAATTTAACTGCTACCGGTTTTTATACATCGCAAATAGGTGGTAAAGATGTTGGCTACATGGGTAATGTACCTAACCAGTGGAATGGTGTGCCTGACGATGTTTTAAAACAATACGGTTTGTCTTACACTGAAAAAGAATTGAAGGAATGTATCAGCTTCGATAAAGTATAATGCTGTTATGTTAAACGATCGGTGATCTTTTTATCAAGCAGCGAAATGGCAGAGGAAAACACACCAATAAGATTTCCGCTTTCATCAATAAGATATTTATAAAAATTCCATTTGGGTTCTTTAGCGTTCCATCCATTTTGAGAAGGATTACTCAGCCAATTGTAAAGCCATTGTTTATTTTCTCCACTCACTTTGTCTTTTGTAAAAATTGGAAAGCTAGTGGTTTAATTTATTTGACAAAAGTTTTCAATGGTATCATCTGAGCCAGGCTCCTGGTTGCGAAAATCATTCGAGGGGAAGGCCAGGATCTCAAGATTTCTAAATTGTTTATTTAATATTTCAAGCTCTTCAAGCTGGGGTGTAAAGCCGCACAGGCTCGGTATTTACAATCAATAAAAATTTGCCTTTAAAAGCGCTGAGGCTGCTTTTTTCATTTTTACTAGATATAACCTCAACGTCATAAATGCTATTTATCGACATTTTGTGAGTCGTATTTACATCAGCTGCCCTTCCAACACCCGAAAACTCGGAAACAGATTTTATTAAACTGTAAAGTAGTTTTTTCACTTTTATGTGATTTAAGTTTCAGGCGAATCCAATCTCTTGTTTACCAAATTTTTTAAACCGGTATAAAGAGTTTAATGTAGGTTTTAGTCTGCTTTAAGTTCTCAATAGCCAGCAACGGATGCACGAATCTTATGTTACTGTCGCACTCTCAATTGGCAGTGCTACAGCTTTCTAATTTTTTTAAAGTTACTTTATGTAAAGTTGAAACATGACGGATGAATATTATATGCAGCAGGCACTTAAACAGGCAGCATTGGCTTATGAAGCGGATGAAGTGCCTATCGGCGCAATAATAGTAATGCAGAACAGGATAATAGCCAAAGCGTTTAACCAGGTAGAGAAACTAAATGATTCTACAGCGCATGCAGAAATATTAGCACTTACTTCAGCTTTTAATTTTTTAGGCAGCAAATATTTACCCGAAGCGACTCTGTTTGTAACTATTGAACCTTGCCTGATGTGTGCCGGTGCATTGTATTGGAGTAAGATCGGTAAAGTAGTATATGGTTCTAATGATGTAAAACATGGAAGTCTTAGTTCTAATTTGGCAACTAATAAAACTCCCTTTCATCCTAAAACTCAAATTTTAAACGGTGTTTGTGGAGAGGATTGTGCTGGTTTGATTAAACAATTTTTTAAGGCTAAGAGATAATTGTTTACGCAAACAGGAATAAATGCAATCCCTAATGGTTATCTTATCATTAGCCGTTAATTTTGCGTATTATTTACTTAAAACATAATATATGTCATTTACAGTACCGCCTTTGCCCTATGCGTACGAGGCACTAGAACCACATATTGATGCAACTACAATGCAGATACATCATGATAAACATCACCAGGCTTATGTTGATAATTTAAATAAAGCCATAGCCGGAACAGAAAACGAAAATAAAAGCATTGAAGAATTGGTAAAAATGGCCGGCACTATAAGTCCCGCTGTAAGAAACAACGGCGGCGGACATTGGAACCATAGTTTTTTCTGGGAAAGTTTAGCTAAAGCAGAAGGTGCTGCTCCAAGTGAAAAATTAACTGCTGCAATCAATCAATCATTTGAATCACTGGCTGGCTTAAAAGAAAAAATGAATGCAGCGGCCACAACAAGATTCGGTAGCGGCTGGGCTTGGCTTGGTTTTCAGGATGGTAAACTGATTGTGTGTTCTACGCCAAACCAGGATAACCCATTAATGGATGTTGCTGAATGCAAATGCATGCCAATACTTGGTATAGATGTTTGGGAACATGCTTATTATCTGAAGTATCAGAACAAGCGTCCTGATTATTTAAATGCTTTCTGGAACGTAGTAAACTGGAAAAAAGTTGATGAGCGTTTTGAAGCTGCATCAAAATAATTTTTATAGTCAATTGTAAGGGGGTCGCTATGCGGCCTTTTTTTGCTGGTTTTTAGAGCGTAAAATATTCTACGTCGTTATATCTTTTAAATAACAATATTTGATGTCTATCACGTGCAATCATAACTGGCACATAGTTGGCTTCTACAGGCTGATATTCTAAATTAAAATTTTTTTATGCCATTTATACAATCCAAGCAGACAAATAATACATCCATAAATATTTATTATGAAGATTTAGGTAGCGGTAAAAATGTTGTTTTTATACACGGCTGGCCGTTGAGCGGCTCAATGTGGGAATACCAGCTTACAGAATTGCCCAAACATGGCATACGCTGTATAACTTATGATAGAAGAGGTTTTGGTAAGTCAGATAAGCCTTATAAAGGTTACGATTATAATACGCTTGCGGCAGATTTAAAAGCTGTAATTGATGAGCTTAATCTTCATGACGTAACATTGGTTGGCTTCTCAATGGGCGGCGGCGAAATTGCAAAATATTTTTCTTTATATGGCGGCGATAAAATTAGTAAGGTTGTATTAATAAGCGCTGTTGTGCCTTATATGTTGCAGACTGCTGATAACCCTCATGGCGTTCCGCAAAAAATATTTGATAACATGTTGAAAGGCATGACTAATGACCGGCCAACTTTTCTTGAAAGTTTTAATAAAGATTTTTATGGTGTGAGTATGATGAGCCACCCGGTGACGGATGCTTATTTGGCCAATGCTTCAAACAGAGCCATGGAAGCGTCTCCCATAGCAACTATTGAAACTGCTAAAGCATTTGCTACAACTGATTTTAGAAACGATGTTACAAAGATTGATGTGCCCACATTAATCATTCATGGTGATAAGGATAAAACGGTGCCGATAGAAGCTACAGGTGATGAATCAGCCAAACTAATAAAAGGGTCAAGCTATAAAATTTATGAAGGTGCACCACATGGTTTATGGTTCACCGAAAAAGAAAAATTGAACCGTGATCTTTTAGCCTTTATCTAAAAATTTATTAAGAAGATGAATATGAGAGCCTGCAAACCTGCGGGCTTTTTTTATGGAACAGGGTCGTGACCATGGCCTCCAAATGGGTTACATCTTAAAATGCGGGTAAAGGCTAACCAAAAGCCTTTGAATAAACCATATTTTTTAAAAGCTTGAAGTCCGTATTGCGAACAGGTTGGCGTGAACCTGCATGATGGACCAAGCATTGGTGAAATGATCATTTGATAAAGCCTGATCGATACAATAAATGGCAGGCTAAGTAGTTGAAGAATTTTTTTCATTGCTGATCTTTATTAACCGCCTGATAACTGCCTGTAATTTGTCCTGAAAATCGTTAAATTCTGGGAGCGCATTGCCGGTGTAAACCAGCATTATCGCCATGTATTGATTCGTATCTTTTACCTGATTTTTCAGGTCATTTTTTTCGAGGCGATAACTTTCTCTCATTAATCTTTTGATCCTGTTTCGGTCCGTTGCCTTACCGAATCTTTTTGAGCTTACGCCAAAGCTGGCTTCGAGTTTTGCGATATCTGAAGCAGTTATGTTGTACATTATTCTAAAAGGAAACAATGAAAAAGATTGTTTGTTGGCAAAGAGCGCCTGAATGACCGACCGGCTTTTAAGTCTTTCGGTTTTATGTAGCGTCAGCGTTTTAATGGATATTTTGGTATAAAGGTACTAATCAGCAAACGTTTAAATATTCTGCGTTATAATTGTAGCAAATGCTTAAGTGCCTACTTCTTGTTAAGCCTTTATACCTTTATTAAAAATTACTATGTTTCTCATCATTTTAGGAATTATTATCACCATCTTTTCTTTCTCAATACAAGCTAGACCCATATATCAACCTTTTGCCGGGGTTGGCAAACTTTTGGGTTTTGCCATAATAATCATCGGCATAATTACAAGTTGTTTTGTACAAATAGATGCCGGACATGTAGGCGTAAAAAAGTTATTCGGTAGTGTTCAGGCTGGTGTGCTTAGTAGTGGCTTAAGTTTTATAAATCCGCTTGTAAGTGTTGAACGCCTTGATGCCAGAACTCAAAATTATACAATGAGTGGCATTACTGATGAAGGTAAAAAAGAAGGAGATGATGCTATACGTGTGCTTACTGCAGATGGGCTGGAAGTAACCATTGATCTGACAGTGCTTTACAGAATTATGCCTTCCAATGCGCCAAAATTAATAAGAGAAACAGGCGCAGACTATGAGAATAAAATTGTGCGTCCCATTGCACGCACCCGTATAAGGGATAATGCTGTTTATTATGAAGCCATCGCTTTATACTCCACTAAAAGGGATGAGTTCCAAAACCGGATATTTAAAGGTATTGAGGCCGATTTTAGTAAAAGGGGTTTACTTCTTGAAAATTTATTGGTAAGAAATATCACGTTACCAGCGGCCGTAAAAAGCACTATTGAGCAAAAGATACAGGCTGAGCAGGAATCACAAAAAATGCAGTTTATCCTGGCGAAAGAAAGACAGGAAGCAGATAGAAAAAGAATAGAAGCACAAGGTATTGCTGATTATCAAAAGATCATTTCAGAGAGCCTTACTGATAAACAGTTGCAGTATGAACAAATAAAAGCCACTATGGAACTGGCAAAGTCCGCAAACGCAAAAATTATTATGATGGGAGCCAAAGGAGGTGCTCCGGTTATTTTAGATGCTAAATAGTGCCTGTTAGTGCTCCATTATCTCACTACATATCTAGCTTATTATTATTATGAGTTCGCAGATCAGCCGGAGGTAATGATATATGCTTTGCTAAAGTGTTTTAAAAACGGCCTGTTGAAAAATATTAGCGCAGGCTTTCTCAACGAATTGTACAAGCTTGTATGAAAAGTTCAGCTTTAGCAAATTAGGATCTACAAAAGCTATAAGCAAGAATTTAATTTGATTTAGCTATAAAGGTATATCAATGGACCCCATAAAAAAGCCTCGATAGAGGCTTTAATAATTTTAAAATTGAACGGTTTATTTTTTATCACCACGTTCGTCGCTGACAGTAAGTTTATGCCTGCCTTTTGCACGGCGGCTTGATAAAACTTTACGGCCATTGGCACTTTCCATGCGTTTACGAAAGCCATGTACAGATTTCCTGCGACGTTTGTGGGGTTGATACGTTCTTTTTTTTCCGGGCATTGTTTAAATTTTTCCTTTTACAAAATAATTTCAAATACATCTGTAAGGGCACCATCCCATACAGTTTGTGAAAGGGGCTGCAAATGTAATGTTTAATTCCTGATTTTTTATTGGGGATACATTAGTTTTTTAGGATGTAATACGTCAACATGCCTTGAAAGCAAATTTTTATCAAAAAATATTTGTGAATGCCTGTCGAAGTCGACAACAGAATCTGTTGTACAGAGCGTTATGTCTCCATTTTTAGTAAGGTCTGACTCAATATCCGGATGTCTCTGCAAATAATCTGTAAGACTTAGGGCTACAATTTGTGCCTGTGACACAACTTTTATATTATTGGGTAAGGCGTTCTTTATTTTATCGATCAATAACGGATAATGTGTACAGGCCAATAAAATAGTATCAATCTCCGCGGATTGAGTCATAAGTTTTTTTATATCTTTTTCTATAAAGAAATCAGCGCCTTCGCTGGTATATTCATCATTTTCAACCAATGGAACCCACATGGGGCAAGCCTGTTGATACACTTTAGATCCAGGATAAAATTTTTCTATCTCAATTGGGTAAGACGAAGATTGCACAGTACCATTTGTAGCCAAAACGCCAATGTGTTGCGTAGCACTTAGTTGACCAATAATTTCAGTTGTCGGCCTTATAACGCCAAGTACCCGTTTATCTCGGTTTTTTTTTGGTAAATGACACTGTTGAATGCTTCTTAAAGCCTTGGCAGAAGCAGTATTGCAGGCCAATATCACCAGCGAACAACCTTGTGCAAAAAACCAATCTACACACTCTTTTGTATATTGGTAGACAGTTTCAAAGCTACGGTTACCATAAGGTGCCCGGGCGTTGTCTCCCAGGTATAAATAATCATACTGCGGCAGTTGCGCAAGCATTTCTTTAAGCACTGTCAGTCCACCATAGCCCGAATCAAAAACACCGATTGGATTATATTTTTTCATTATCCAAACATAAAAAAGCCACCTGGTTTAAAAGGTGGCTTGATATAAAGGTAACTAAGAATTTATTTTTTTGGTGTTGTAACCGGAGCCGTTGCAGCAGGCCTGGTTGAAGCTGCAGAAGGCTCTTTCAGGCCAAGTTTTTTTCTCACCAAAGGAGAAATATCGTCAGCCGGTGGCATAACCAATAAAGCTTCTTTGGGGAACACATAAGCATAGC